>NZ_JBHMIV010000002.1:0-252550 GCF_048060475.1 Nocardiopsis sp. LOL_012
GGATCTTCGACATCTCGGACAAGGCCGCCCCGCAGTACGTGGCGGCGGTGCGCACCGACTGTGGTTCGCACACCAACACCCTGGTCCCGGGCAAGGACGGCGAGCACGAGTACGTCTACGTGTCGTCCTACTCGCCCAACGCGGCCTACCCGAACTGCCAGCCGCCGCACGACGCGATCTCGGTCATCGAGGTGCCGCTCGACGACCCGGCTTCGGCCCGGGTCATCGACACCCCGGTGCTCTTCCCAGAGGGCGGCAACTCCGGTACCTCCGGCTGCCACGACATCACCGCGTTCCCGTCGAAGGACATCGCC
The DNA here is from genome assembly GCF_048060475.1 of Nocardiopsis sp. LOL_012. NCBI lineage: Bacteria > Bacillati > Actinomycetota > Actinomycetes > Streptosporangiales > Nocardiopsidaceae > Nocardiopsis > Nocardiopsis sp. LOL_012. Next base: position 315 of record NZ_JBHMIV010000002.1, read on the forward strand.
GCCGGCGCCTGCATGGGTGACGGCATCCTGATGGACATCTCCGACCCCGCGGCGCCCGTCGTCACCGACGTGGTCCGGGACGAGAACTTCGCGTTCTGGCACTCGGCCACCTTCACCAACCGGGGCGGCACCGTCATGTTCACCGACGAACTCGGCGGCGGCGGCGGGGCCACCTGCAACGAGGAGGTCGGCCCCGAGCGCGGTGCCAACGCCATCTACACCGTCGGCGGCTCCGACGAGGCCCCGGAGATGACCTTCGAGGGCTACTACAAGATCCCCCGCCACCAGGCGGACACCGAGAACTGCGTGGCGCACAACGGCTCGCTGATCCCGGTCCCCGGCGGTGACTTCTTCGTGCAGTCCTGGTACCAGGGCGGCGTGTCCGTCATGGACTTCAACGACCCCACCGATGCCACCGAGATCGGTTACTTCGACCGCGACCCGATCAACGAGGACCGCCTGGTCCTGGGCGGCTCCTGGTCGGCGTACTACTACAACGGCTACGTCTACTCCTCCGACATCACCCGGGGGCTGGACGTGCTCAGGATCGACGAGCCGCGGTTCAACGTGGCCGAACGGGTCTACATGGACGAGTTCAACCCGCAGTCGCAGCCGGTGTACCGCCCCGGCCGCGGCCACGGGCGCGGCTGACCCCCACCCGGTAGGCGGCCCGTGAGACGAGGGGGCGGGGATGTGTTCCCCGGCCCCTCAGCCGTGCCCGGGGCCCTCACACCCCGGGAGGCCGAAGAGCCGGTCGGTGGGGGCGTCGACCGCCTCCAGCACCCGTCCGGTGAAGTACACAGTGCCCAGCGCCAGGACGCGCCGCCCCAGCGCCGGGAACGACGCGGCCGACAGCTCCTCCGCCCGCATCCGCCCCCAGTGCGCGGGCAGCGCGCGCTCGAACCTCAGGTGGGACTCCGGCAGGACGACCGTGGTGACGGGCAGGCCCACCAGCGACTCCACCACGCCCGACACGTCCTTGTGGTCGGGAAGGCACAGCAACACGTGGTCGATCCCGCCCCACACGCCGCGCGCGTGCGCCACCGCCGCCGCGACCCCCGCACCGTTGATCGCCGAGTCCACGACCACCTCCCCGCCGCCCACCGCGTGGCGGGACAGGCGCGCGGGCAGGCGCACCGTCTCCAGTACCCCGTGCAGCCGTTCCCGGGAGGGGCGGGGACGTCCCAGGACGTCCAGCATGCGCAGCGCCGCCGCGGTTCCCAGCACCCCCGAGGCCGCCGACAGCCCTGCCGGGCGCAGCCGGGCGGGGGGCTCCGCGCCCTCGTCCCCCGGGTCGACGGCCTCCACCGCCACCCGCCCGCCGGTCGCCTCCGCGAGGGCGGCGGCGACCGCCTCGGACACCTCCTCCGTCTGGGGCAGGCTCACCAGCGCCTGGGTGCGGTCCCCCGCCACGCGGGCCTTCTCCCGGGCGATCTCCGGGACGGTGTCCCCCAGCACCCCGAGGTGTTCGCCGAACACCCTGCCCAGGGCCACCACGTCCGGGCCTATGATCCGCAGCTCGTCGCGGTGGCCGCCCGCGCCCGCCTCCAGGACGCACACGTCGGCTCCGGACCGCCGGGCCTCCAGCATCCCGGCGATGAGGAACAGGCCGCTCGGGGCGAGGTGCCCCCCGGTCTCCGCCACGGGAGGCAGGCTCAGCCGGGCCCGCTCGATCAGGTCGCCCAGGGCGTCCAGTCCGGCACCGGTCACCGACACCCCGTCCACCCGCACCCGCTCCCGGTAGGACCGGAAGCTCGGACCGGTGACCAGGACGGTGCGCAGACCGGCGGCCGACAGCGCGGCGGAGGCGTAGGTCGCCGTGCTCCCCTTGCCCTTGGACCCCACCACGCCCAGGACGGGTACGGACGCCGGGTCCAGTTCCAATGCGTCCATGAGCAGCCGGGCGCGCCGACGGCTGCGGACCTGTCCAGGGCGGCGGGCCGCCCACTCGGTGAAGAACGGGTCAAGGGTGTCCATGCCCCCAGTATGCTGCGCTCGGCGTATGTCATCGTTTGCCCAAGCCGGGGCGGTTCGCGTGCAGGCGCACATACACTGGCGCTCGTGTACACCCCGACGACCCCTGAGACACCGTGAGCGGCCCCGGCGCCCGTGAGCGCTACGACGAGGCGGCCGCCGAGATCATGTCCCGGACGCCCGAGTCCGAGATCGACCCGCGGCTGGACCGGATCCGGACCCTGCTCGACCTGCTGGGGGAGCCCCAGCGCGGTTTCCGGGTGGTCCATGTCACCGGGACCAACGGCAAGACGTCCACGGCGCGCATGATCGACGCGCTGCTGCGGGCGCGCGGCCTGCGCGTGGGCCGCTACACCAGCCCGCACCTGCGTACGGTGCGCGAGCGCATCGTCGTGGACGGCGAGCCGGTCTCCCGGGAGCGGTTCGTCGAGGCCTACGACGACATCCGCCCGTACGTGGAGATGGCCGACGCCGCGGGTGAGGGCCGGCTGTCGTTCTTCGAACTGCTCACGGCCATGGCCTACGCGGTCTTCGCCGACACCCCGGTGGACGTCGCCGTGGTCGAGGTCGGCATGGGCGGGCGCTGGGACGCCACCAACGTCGTCGACGCCGACGTCGCCGTGGTCACCCCGATCTCCATCGACCACACCGAGTACCTGCCCGACACCGTGGAGGGCATCGCCGAGGAGAAGGGCGGCATCATCAAGCCCGGCTCCGTCGCGGTCCTGGCCCAGCAGCCCCTGCCGGCCGCCGAGGTCCTCATGCGCTGCGCCTCCGAGACCGGGGCCCGGGTGGCCCGGGAGGGACTGGAGTTCGGCGTCACGTCCAGGGACGTGGCCGTCGGCGGCCAGCAGATCGCGGTCAAGGGCCTGACCAACGGGTACGAACGGCTGTTCCTGCCGCTCTTCGGTGCCCACCAGGCGGGCAACGCCGCGGTCGCCATCGCCGCCGTCGAGGCGTTCGCCTCCGCCGGTGAGGACGGGGAGGGCCTCGACCCGGCGATGGTCGGCGAGGCCCTGTCCGAGGTCGCCGCCCCCGGGCGCATGGAGGTGGTGCGGACCAGCCCCACCGTCGTGGCCGACGCCGCCCACAACCCGGCGGGCATGGCGGCGACCGCCTCCGCCGTGGAGGAGTCGTTCGGCTTCTCCCGCCTGGTCGGCGTGGTCGCGATCATGGCCGACAAGGATGTCGAGGGAATTCTGGAACCCCTCGAACCGCTGTTGGACGACATCGTCGTCACTCGCAACTCCTCTCCCCGCTCCCTCGAACCCGCGCGGCTCGCCTCCCTCGCCGAGGAGGTCTTCGGCCGGGACCGGGTCCACACGGCCCCCCGACTCGACGACGCCATCGACCGGGCCATCGGCCTGGCGGAGGAGACCGGGGAGTTCGGCGGTGCCGGCGTCCTGGTCACCGGTTCGGTCGTCACCGCCGGTGACGCCGTTCACCTGCTGCGCGGTCCGGGTGAGTAGAGAGGCCTGACGAAGGGAATCCACCGTGCGCGTCATCTGTGCTGTCGTTCTCGCCTTCGAGGCCGTGGTCCTCGGCCTCGTCATACCCGTTGCCATCATGGTGGAGGGGATGGAACCAGCCTGGGCCGTCGGGGTCTGGGGCGGTATGGCCGCCGCCGCGCTCCTCCTCGGCGGCCTCCAGAAGTACTCCTGGGGCCACTACGCCGCCTGGGCCCTCCAAGCGGTCATGGTCGCCACCTCGTTCCTGGTGCCGGGGATGGTGATGATCGCGATCGTGTTCGGCTCCCTGTGGGTGGCCGGGGTGGTCCTGGGGCACCGCACCGACCGGATGAAGGAGCTCCACGCGGAGCGCACCCGGGCGGATCAGCCCGCGGGCACCGCGCCGGAGGCCTGAAGACGGTAGTGTGACCAGGGTCCGGGCACGCGGCCCGTCCTCTGCGGGGCTCTCCCCGAACGCGGCCGCACCCCTGTCGTGACACCCACCCTTTTCCTCCGCGCGCGGCCGACGCCGTGGGCGAGCGCCCACCTGCGCCACGCGGAGCCCTAGTGAGGAGTTGACAACGCACGTGGAGCGCACACTCGTTCTCATCAAGCCTGACGGTGTCCGCCGCAACATCGTCGGCGAGGTCATCTCGCGCATCGAGCGCAAGGGGCTGAAACTGGCCGCCATGGAGCTGCGCACGCTCGACGCGGCCACGGCCAAGACGCACTACGAGGAGCACGCCGAGCGTCCGTTCTTCGACTCCCTGGTGGAGTTCATCACCGGCGGTCCGCTGGTGGCCATGGTGGTCGAGGGCGAGCGCGCGGTCGAGGCCTTCCGGGCCCTGGCCGGGGCCACCGACCCCGTGACCGCGGCCCCCGGCACCATCCGCGGCGACTTCGCCCTGGAGGTCCAGGCCAACATCGTGCACGGCTCGGACTCCACCTACTCCGCCGACCGCGAGATCAAGCTGTTCTTCCCCGAGCTGGCCTGACGCCCGTCCCGCACGCCGCCCGGCCCCTCCGCGGACCGGGCGGCGCGCGTGTTCCAGAGGTCGCCCGGTGTCTTTTCCGGTACCGGTACATCGGCTATGTCGGCATTCGTCCGCGATCTCGGCGCCATTTCGGTGTGTTCGTGTAACGGACTAAGTGCTTTCCGTTACGATACGGGTTGATGAACACCCATCGTTCCGGAACGACTACCTATGGTCGTGGCGGGCGCCCGCGTCCGACACAACGCCTCTGAGGACGTCACATGCCGAACAACCTTGCCTTCCTCGGTCGGGACATGGCCGTCGACCTGGGGACCGCCAACACACTGGTGTACGTACGCGGGCGCGGCATCGTGCTCAACGAACCGTCGGTCGTCGCCGTGAACACCTCCACGGGCAGGATCGTGGCGGTGGGGATCGAGGCCAAGCAGATGATCGGCCGGACCCCGACCAACATCACGGCGATCCGCCCGCTCAAGGACGGCGTCATCGCCGACTTCGAGATCACCGAGCGGATGCTGCGCTACTTCATCCAGAAGATCCACCGGCGCCGGCACTTCGCCAAACCGCGCGTCATCGTCGCCGTCCCCAGCGGGATCACCTCGGTCGAGCACCGCGCGGTCAAGGAGGCGGGCTACCAGGCCGGGGCGCGCAGGGTGTACATCATCGAGGAGCCCATGGCCGCCGCCATCGGCGCCGGGCTCCCCGTCCACGAGCCCACCGGAAACATGGTCGTGGACATCGGCGGCGGCACCACCGAGGTCGCCGTCATCTCCATGGGCGGCATAGTCACCTCCCAGTCCATCCGGGTGGGCGGCGACGAGCTCGACCAGGCCATCATGACCTTCGTCAAGAAGGAGTACTCCCTGATGATCGGGGAGCGCACCGCCGAGGAGCTGAAGATGGCCATCGGTTCGGCCTACCCCACGGCGGAGGAGGAGCTCCAAGCCGAAGTGCGCGGCCGCGACCTCATCAGCGGCCTGCCCAAGACCATCGTCCTGTCCGAGAGCGACGTCAGACAGGCCCTGGAGGAGCCGGTCACCACGATCATCGACGCGGTCCGCACCAGCCTGGACAAGTGCCCGCCCGAGCTGTCCGGCGACATCATGGACCGCGGCGTGGCCGTCACCGGCGGCGGGGCCCTGCTGCGCGGACTCGACGAACGGCTGCTCCACGAGACCGGTATGCCCATCCACGTCGCCGACAACGCGCTCGACTCGGTGGCGATCGGTTCGGGCACCTGTGTGGAGAACTACGAGCGCCTGCACCAGGTCCTGGTCCCCGAACGGCGGCGCTGACATGTTCCGCGACGCACCGAGGTCCCGCCTGGTCCTCGCGCTCCTGGTGGCCGCGGCGGTCGCCCTGCTCGTCCTGGACTCGCGTGCGGGCGGCGATCCCCTCACCGACGCGGGACGCCGAGCGGGGGAACTGGTGTTCGCCCCGGCCTCCTCGGCCGTGAGCGCCGCCACCGGCCCGGTCACCGACCTCTACGACGGGCTGCGCGCGGGCCCCGCCGCCGCCGACCGCATCGAGGAGCTGGAGCGGGACAACGCCGAACTCCAGGAGCGCCTGCGGGCCGCCGAGCTCGACGAGGGGCGCGCACAGCAGCTCGACGAGCTGCTCCATCTGTCTGGTATGGGCGGCTATGAGATCGTCGCCGCGCAGGCGGTCACCCGCGTCACCTCCCACGGCTACGGCCGCACGGTCACCCTGGACGCGGGGAGCGACTCCGGGATCACCGCCGACATGACGGTGGTCAACGGCCAGGGCCTGGTCGGGCGCGTCGTGGAGGTGGGGGCGCGCACCTCCACCGTCATGCTCGCCACCGACGTCGGCTCGGCGGTCGGGGTCCGGCTGGAGGGCAGCCGCAAGATCGGGGTGGCCAAGGGCGGATCGGTACCCGGAGGGCCCGACGCCGACCTCACCCTGGAGCTGTTCGACCTGGAGACGCCCGTGGAGGACGGGGACCGCGTGGTCACGCTCGGCTCCCACGACGGCGCGCCGTTCGTGCCCGGTGTACCCGTCGGCACCGTGGAGGCGGTCCAGATGTCCCCGGGCGCCCTCAGCCGCCTCGCCCGGATCGCCCCGGTCGTCGACTTCGCCGCGCTGGACGTGGTGGGGGTGGTCGTCTCGGGGCCCGCGGAGGACCCGAGGGACTCCGTCCTTCCCAGCCAGCCCGACCCCGAGGAGGACCGATGAGAACCGCGGCGACCCTGCTCATCGTGGCCCTCGCCGTCCTGGTACAGGCCACCGTCGTCAACCGGATCCCCTTCGCCTGGGGCACCGGCCCCGACCTCGTGGTCGCCGCCCTGGCGGCGGTGGCCCTGACGGCCAGCCCCGCCGTGTCGGCCGGGTCCGGCTTCGCCGCCGGGCTCGCGATGGACCTCATGCCCCCGGCCGACCACGCCGTGGGCCGCTACGCGCTCGTCCTGTGCGTGGTCTTCTACCTCGTCGCCCTGCTGCGCGCCAACACCGGTGCGCCGGGCGCCGTCGGCGGTCGGCCCTCGGCCTGGACCGGTATCGGTACCGCCCTGGCCGCGTCCCTGGGGGTGAGCGCCGCCTACGCGGCGGTCGGCCTGGTCGTGGGCGACCCGCGCCTCTCGCTCGGGGCCCTCGCGGTGGCGGCGGGTACGGGCGCGGTCCTGACGACCCTGGTCGCACCGTTGGTCACGCTCCCCCTGCTGTGGATGCGCACCGTGTTCACCGAGGACGAGTTCGCCACCGTCCAGGGCCCGACCCGCCTCGGGGGGTGGTGAGCCGTGCACAGGCCTCCCGGCACCCCGGACCGGCCCGTGCGCAGGCTGGGCACACTCGGCGTCGTCCTGGCGCAGGTCCTGGTCGTGGTGCTGTTCGCCGCCCTCGGTGTGCGCCTGTGGTATCTCCAGGTGCAGAGGGGCGACCACTACCGCGAGCTCGCCGTCTCCAACCACCACCAGGAGCTCGTCGTCCCGGCCACCCGGGGCCAGATCCTGGACGCGCGGGGGCGGGCGCTGGTCAACAACCGGACCGAACTGGTCGTCTCCGCCGACTACCACGAGCTCCAGGGCATGCCCGACGACGGTGAGGCGGTCCTGGCCGAGCTGTCGGAGGCGCTCGGCACCCCGCTGGAGGAGCTCGAACAGCGCATGCGCCTGTGCGGCCCCACCGTGGAGCGCCCCTGCTGGCCCGGATCCCCCTACCAACCGGTCACCCTCGCCGAGGGGGTGGGCAGCCAGGCCGCCCTCCAGATCATGGAGCACCCCGAGCGGTTCCCGGGGATCACCGCCCAGGCCCACGCCGTCCGCGAGTACCCCTACGGGGACCTGGCGGGCCAGGTGCTGGGCTACCTCCAGCCGGTCACCCAGGAGGAGCTGGAGGCCCGGGAGCAGCTCCGCACCCAGTTCACCGGTATCGACCAGGTCGGCCGCGACGGCCTGGAGAAGATCTACGACGCCGAGCTGCGCGGCACCGCCGGGCTGCGCACCCTGGGCGTGAACAACCACGGCGAGGTCATGGAGGTGCTCTCCGACCGGATGCCCGAGGCGGGCATGCACCTGGTCACCCACCTGGACGCCGAAGTCCAGGGCATCGCGGAGAAGGCCCTGGCCGAAGGGATGGCCGCGGCCCGGCCCCGGTACCCGGCCGACTCCGGTGCCGCCGTCGTCCTGGACGTGCGCACCGGGGGAGTGGTGGCGCTGGCCAGCGTCCCCTCCTACGACCCGAGCGTGTGGCGGGGCGGTATCGACCAGGAGACCTTCGACGAGATGCTCAGCGCGGAGGCGGGGGAGCCGCTGCTCTCGCGGGCCATCCAGGGACAGTACCCGCCCGGGTCCACGTTCAAGGTGTCGTCGCTGTCGGCCGCCGCCGAGAACGGGTACTCACTGCGCAGCACCTACGCCTGCCCCGGTTCGATCAACGTCGGGGGACAGAACTTCGAGAACTACGCCGGTCAGGGCCACGGGACGATCACCCTGCACCGGGCGATCGTGGTCTCCTGCAACACCGTCTTCTACAACTTCGGCTACCGGATGTGGCTGAGCGACGGCGGCCTTCACCCGGCCGGCGAACCGGACGAGGCCATGGCCGCGATGGCCCGCGGCTACGGCTTCGGCTCGCCGACCGGGATCGACCTCCCCTACGAGACCGGCGGCCGCATCCCCGACCGGCAGTGGAAGCGCGACTTCTGGGAGCAGACCAAGGAGAACAACTGCCACCGCGCCGAACACGGATACCCGGACGTGGCCGAGCGGGACCCGTCGCACGCCGCCTATCTCAAGCGCCTCGCCCACGAGCACTGCGTCGAGGGGTTCGAGTGGCGCGCGGGCGAGGCGGTCAACTTCTCGATCGGCCAGGGCGACGTGCTGGTCAGCCCGCTGCAACTGGCCGCCGCCTACGCCGCCATCGCCAACGGCGGCACCCTGTACGAGCCGCGTGTGGCCCGGGCCCTGGTGTCGGCCGACGGCGGTGAGGTCCGGATGATCGAGCCGTCCGTCAAGGGACGCCTGCCCGTCAGCGAGGAGACCCTCGCCTACCTCCAGGCCGCGCTCACCGAGGTCCCCAAGGCGGGCACCGCCAGCGGGGCGTTCGGCGGCTTCCCGCAGGACCTGGTGTCTGTGGCGGGCAAGACCGGCAGTGCCGACGTCGTCGGGCGCCAGGTCTCCTCCTGGTTCGCCTCCTACGCCCCTGCCGACGACCCGCAGTTCGCCATCGTCGTCTTCGTCCACCAGGGCGGGACCGGCGGTGCGACCTCCGCACCCATCGCCCGGAAGATCTACGAGGGCATCTACGGCTTCTCCGCGAACGCCGGGGGCGAGGACGGGGAGGGCGACCGGCCCCCGAGCGAGGGCGCGCTGCCGGACGGCAGGCCCTGGCAGGAGCTGCCCACGGTCCGCTCCGACGGCTCCATCGACCTTCTGGACCGGTGAGCATGGACACGTACGCGAGTGCCTCCGAGGCGTCCCGCGCCCGGTTGGGCCGATCCGCGGCGGGTGTCGCCCGCCGCCTGGACTGGGCGCTCATCGCCGCGGTGGCGGCGCTGTGCGCCATCGGAACGATGCTGGTGTGGTCGGCTACGCTGCCGGGGGACGGCAGTGGGCCGATGGAGGCCACCGGGCACATGCGCCGCCACCTGGTCCACCTCGCGGTGGGCTGGGTGCTGTGCCTGGCGGTGGCCTCGGTGGACTTCCGCGCCGTACGCGGATACGCGCCGCTCGTCTACGGCGCGACCGTGATGGCGCTCATCATGGTGCTCACCCCGCTGGGCGCGGTGATCAACGGCTCGCGCGGATGGATCGTGCTCGGCCCCGTGCAGTTCCAGCCCAGCGAACTGGCCAAGGTCGGCCTGATCCTCGTCCTGGCCACACTGCTCGGGGAGCCCCGGGACGGCGAGACCAAGCCGATGACCAGGGATGTCCTGTACTGCCTGCTGGCACTGGCCGTCCCGCTCGCGCTGGTCCTGCTCCAGCCCGACCTGGGGACCACGCTCGTCCTGGGCATGATCTTCCTGGGGATGCTGACCCTGTCGGGCGCTCCCCTGGTGTGGGTGGTCGGCATGCTCGCGTGCGGGGTGGCCACCGCCTTCGCGGTGTGGTGGTTCGACCTGCTGGAGCCCTACCAACTGGACCGGCTGGCCACCCTGATCGACCCGTCCGCCGACCCCCAGGGGGCGGGCTACAACTCGGCCCAGGCCCTGATCGCCGTGGGTTCGGGCGGCTTCTCCGGCACCGGGCTGTTCCAGGGGGAGCAGACGCACGGCCGCTTCGTCCCCGAGCAGCACACCGACTTCATCTTCACGGTGGCCGGTGAGGAGCTCGGGTTCGTCGGCTCCGCGGCGATGGTCGCTCTGTTCGTCGTGGTCTTCTGGCGGATCCTGCGGATCGCTGCGGGGTGCGACCAGCCCTATCCGCGCCTGCTGTGCGTTGGTGTGGCCACCTGGTTCGCCTTCCAGAGCTTCATCAACATCGGGATGGGCCTGGGCATCATGCCGGTCACCGGGCTGCCCCTGCCGTTCGTGTCCTACGGCGGCACCGCGATCGTGGCGAACATGCTGGCGCTGGGCCTGGTGCTGGGGGTCCACGTCCGGGACCGCGGTTTCGAGTGAGATACCGGGGAGCGCGTTAGCCTGAGGGGAAACCGTCCGCCGTTCGTCGACCGAAGGCCGCACATGTCCGTCGAAAGTGTCTTTCCGCGACTAGAACCCCTGCTGAACCGGGTGAGCAAGCCCATCCAGTATGTCGGGGGCGAACTCAACTCCGTGGTCAAGGACTGGGACGAGGCCCGGGTGCGCTGGGCGCTGATGTACCCGGACGCCTACGAGGTCGGGGTCCCCAACCAAGGGGTGCAGATCCTCTACGAGGTCCTCAACGAGCGCGAGGGCGTCCTGGCCGAGCGCACCTACGCCGTCTGGCCCGACCTCGAAGGACTGATGCGAGAGCACGGGATCCCGCACTTCACCGTGGACGCGCACCGGCCCCTGTCGGCCTTCGACGTACTGGGCGTGAGCTTCGCCAGCGAGATGGGGTACACGAACCTGCTCACGGCGCTGGACCTGGCGGGGATCCCGCTGCGCTCGGCCGAGCGGGACGAGGCGCACCCGGTCGTGCTGGCGGGCGGGCACTCGGCGTTCAACCCGGAGCCGATCGCCGACTTCCTGGACGCCGTCGTGCTCGGCGACGGCGAGGAGATCGCCCTGGCGATCACCGAGATCGTCCGCGAGCACAAGGAGGAGGGTTCCCCGGGGGGCCGCGACGGGCTGCTGCTGCGCCTGGCCGCGACCGGAGGGGTCTACGTGCCGCGCTTCTTCGACGTGGCCTACCACGACGACGGGCGCATCGCCTCCTACGCGCCCAACCGGCCCGGGGTGCCCGGCACGGTGCACAAGCACACCGTGATGGACCTGGACCAGTGGCCCTACCCGAAGAAGCCCGTCGTGCCCACCGCGGAGTCCGTGCACGAGCGCTACAGCGTGGAGATCTTCCGCGGGTGCACGCGCGGCTGCCGGTTCTGCCAGGCGGGGATGATCACCCGCCCCGTACGTGAGCGCAACCAGGAGACCGTCACCCGGATGGTCGAGGAGGGCGTCAGGAACTCCGGCTTCCAGGAGGTCGGCCTGCTGTCGCTGTCGAGCGCCGACCACAGCCAGATCGGCGGTATCGCCAAGGGGCTGGCCGACCGCTACGAGGGGACCAACACCGGCCTGTCGCTGCCCTCCACGCGCGTGGACGCCTTCAACATCGACCTGGCCAACGAACTCACCCGCAACGGGCGCCGTTCGGGCCTGACCTTCGCCCCCGAGGGCGGCAGCGAGCGCATGCGCCGGGTGATCAACAAGATGGTCACCGAGCAGGACCTGATCCGCACGGTGACGGCCGCCTACGAGGCGGGGTGGCGCCAGGTGAAGCTGTACTTCATGTGCGGGCTGCCCACCGAAGAGGACGAGGACGTCCTGGCCATCGCCGACCTGGCCACGGAGGTGATCAGGACCGGACGCGAGGTGACCGGGCGCAAGGACATCCGCTGCACGGTCTCCATCGGCGGGTTCGTGCCCAAGCCGCAGACGCCGTTCCAGTGGGCGGGCCAGACCTCGCACGAGGCCGTGGACGCCCGGCTGCGCAAGCTGCGCGACAGGCTCAGGGGCGACCGCAGGTACGGCAAGTCGATCGGTCTGCGCTACCACGAGGGGAGGCCCTCGATCATCGAGGGCCTGCTCTCGCGGGGTGACCGCAGGGTGGGCCGGATCGTCGAGGAGGCGTGGCGTGCGGGCGGCCGGTTCGACGGCTGGAGCGAGCACTTCTCCTACGACCGCTGGGCGGCCGCCGCGGAGGCGGCGCTGGCCGGCGAACCGGTGGACCTGGACTGGTACACCACCCGTGAGCGGGAGGAGGACGAGGTCCTGCCCTGGGACCACCTCGACGCGGGACTGGACAGGTCGTGGCTGTGGCAGGACTGGCAGGACGCGCTGCACGGCGAGGAGTCGCTGGAGGTCGACGACTGCCGCTGGACCCCCTGCTACGACTGCGGTGTGTGCCCGAGCATGGGTACGACCCCGCAGATGGCGGACCTTGGGGCGAAACTCCTGCCCCTGACGGTGGTGAACCGACGGTGAGCGGGGCGTTCGACCGCATCGCGTTCGGGTGTGCGCGGGCCGGGGAGCGGGGTTCCCGAGCCGGGGCCGCGGCTGCCTCGGCGGCCCGCCCGGGGGAGGAGTGAAGTACGGCCCGGCGCCCCGCTCGCGCCGGGCCGTACGTGTAGTAGGACTCGCGGCCCCGGGCGGGGGTTGCCACGGTTGCGGATTTTCTTGGGATTTTTTTGTCGACGGCCGGTGTTGCTCCAGTGAACGCCGGTTCACACTCCGTACGTTCCCTCGGGGGACTTTTCGATCGCAGGTCAGCGGGGCAGGTACCGGTATGCGTGGTCCTGTTGGCGCATGTGCACCGCGACGCACCGTACGCTGAACAGGACTGAGGAACAGCCCCTTCAGGTCGCACGCCGACCCCACCGGGGGCACGAGGAAAGGAGTTGAGCTGCCCCCCGCATCCGAGGGCACCACCTCACCCTTCACCACCAGGCCCGGCCAGAGGCTTCGCGTCCGCTACGCCAAGCGCGGACGCATGAGGTTCGCCAGTCACCGCGACATCGCCCGGGCGCTCGAACGCGCCCTGCGCAGGGCTGAGATACCGGTCGCCTTCTCCGCAGGCTTCTCACCGCACCCGAAGGTCTCCTACACCGGCGCCGCCCCCACCGGGGTCGCCAGTGAGGCGGAGTACCTTGAGCTCACCCTGGCGGAGGCGAGGGACCCGGAACGGGTCAGAACCGGTCTCGACGAGGCGATGCCCAACGGCATCGACATCGTCGAGGTCCTCGAAGCACGCGGATCCGGGCTGGCCGACCGGCTCCAGGCCTCCGAGTGGAGCGTCGAGCTGGCGGGCGTGGACCCTGAGACCGCGGCGGCGGCCTCGCGGGCCTATCTGGCCGCGGACGGCGTCGAGGTGGAACGGATGACCAAGAAGGGCCGACGCCGGTTCGACACACGGCCGGCCGTGGTCCGTCTCGACGTGGGGAGCGGCCCCGACGGGCGCGCCCCAGGGGAAGACCACACCACATATGCCATACTTCGCATGGTTGTGCGGCACGTGACACCCGCCGTACGGCCGGACGACGTGCTGAACGGCCTGCGCCTCGTGGCCGACCTCGCGCCGCCGTCATCTCCGCTGATGACCCGGCTGGCGCAGGGGCCACTCGACGAGACGACAGGTGCGATCGCGGACCCGCTCACCCCGGACCGGCCCGCCGCCCACACCACCGTGGGCACCGGCTCCGAGGACGACCGCGCCCATGACAGGCGTGAGGGAGCACCACGGCCGTCGGCGCCCGTGACGGGGGCCCGCCCATGAGCGGCCCCGCGGTGGGGAACGCGGGCGTGACCACAGGACTTTGCGCCGGCGGCGCCCAGGCGCCGTCGGCGTTGGAACAGCGACGACAGCTCTTGTGAGCCGCGCCGCCGACCGAGAGGTCGCGGCGCGCCCGAGGGCTTTGACGGGAGACCGCCCGGATGCTCGACAACGAGCCCACGAACGGCGCCGACGGTGCCGAGGGTACAACTGAAACAACCGAGAACACGGCGGCGACGCCTTCCTCGGGGGAGGGCGGGGTGCGCGTGACCACGCCGGCACCCGCCCAGGGCGCACGCCGTGCCGCGGGACCGCCCCCCGAGCCCGACGACGTCTTCACGCCTCCCTCCAGGCCTGTCACGAGCCTGGCCGGATCCGGTGAGGGCGGCACGGTCAAGACCGCCGTGGCGGCCGCACCGCGTCGGCGTACCGTGCGTGCGGCGGGCAGTCCCGAGGAGGAGCCAGCCCCGCGCCGCCGCAAGCGCCCCGCCACGCGCAAGGCCGCCGGACCGCCCACCGAGGAGGAGAGCGGAGCGACCGCCGAGACCGCTCCCGAGTCCGCCGGTACGGGGGCCGAGCCCGCCGATGCCGGTGAGGGCGGAGGCCTCTTCCAGTCGCCCGCCATGCTCTTCCAGCCGCCGGTCGCCTCCCAGACGCCCCCGTCGGCCCCCTCCCAGACGGCGGCCGAGGACGAGACGGAGGACGGGGACGGGGCGGAGACCGGGACCGCTTCCGGTGACTCCGGACAGGAGGACGGCCAGGAGCGGGCCGAGGGCGCCGATGAGCGCCCCACCCGCCGTCGCCGCCGCCGTGGCGGCCGGGGCCGGGGCCGCTCCCGGTCGGCCGAGGAGGCCTCGACCGAGATCGAGGGCAGGGCCGCCCGCAAGGACGTGAAGGAACCGGCCGAGGAGACCGGCGCGTCCCCCGTCGCCGCGGACGGGCGGCGCACGGACCGGGCCGCCGAGGAGGAGGGCTCCAGCCGAAGGCGCCGCCGTCGCCGCCGCCGTGCCGGGGCCTCGGGCGAGTCCACCAGCGACGACCCGCCGAACACCGTGGTGAAGGTGCGCGAGCCGCGCCAGGAGAAGGCGATCGAGGACGAGGTCCAGGCCGTTCGCGGCTCCACCCGGCTGGAGGCCAAGAAGCAGCGCCGCCGCGAGGGCCGCGAGCAGGGGCGCCGCCGCGCCCCCATCGTCACCGAGTCGGAGTTCCTGGCCCGCCGCGAGGCGGTCAAGCGCGACCTCGTGGTCCGCCGGATCGAGGACCGCACCCAGATCGCGGTCCTGGAAGACGACGTGCTCGTCGAGCACTACGTCGATCGGGCCGCCCACCGCTCCTACGTGGGCAACGTGTACCTGGGCCGGGTGCAGAACGTGCTCCCGTCCATGGAGGCGGCCTTCGTCGACATCGGCAAGGGCCGCAACGCCGTCCTGTACGCGGGCGAGGTCAACTGGGACTCCTTCGGGCTGGAGGGTCAGCCCAAGCGCATCGAGTCGGTGCTCAAGTCCGGCCAGTCCGTCCTGGTACAGGTCACCAAGGACCCCATCGGGCACAAGGGTGCCCGGCTCACCAGCCAGGTCAGCCTGCCCGGCCGCTACATGGTCTACGTGCCCGGCGGCTCCATGACCGGGATCAGCCGCAAGCTCCCCGACAAGGAGCGGGCGCGCCTGAAGCAGATCCTCAAGAAGGTGATGCCCTCCAACGCCGGCGTGATCGTGCGCACCGCCGCGGAGGGGGCCAGCGAGGAGGAGCTGGAGCGCGACATCTCGCGCCTGGCCAAACAGTGGGAGTCCATCAAGCGCAAGTCGAAGTCGGCGAGCGCGCCGTCCCTGCTCAACAGCGAGCCCGACCTGACGGTGCGGGTCGTGCGCGACGTGTTCAACGAGGACTTCTCCAGCCTGGTGGTCTCCGGGGAGGAGGCCTGGGACACCGTCCACGAGTACGTGGACTACGTGGCTCCGAGCCTCTCCGAACGCCTCTCGCACTGGACCGGGGACCGCGACGTCTTCGCCGCCTACCGGGTCGACGAGCAGATCAACAAGGCCCTGGAGCGCAAGGTGTGGCTGCCCAGCGGCGGCTCCCTCGTCATCGACCGGACCGAGGCCATGACCGTGGTCGACGTCAACACCGGCAAGTTCACCGGCCAGGGCGGCAACCTTGAGGAGACGGTCACCAAGAACAACCTGGAGGCGGCCGAGGAGATCGTCCGCCAGCTCCGGTTGCGCGACATCGGCGGCATCATCGTCATCGACTTCATCGACATGGTGCTGGAGTCCAACCGCGACCTGGTGCTGCGCCGCATGCTCGAATGCCTCTCGCGCGACCGCACCAAGCACCAGGTGGCCGAGGTCACCTCGCTGGGCCTGGTGCAGATGACGCGCAAACGCGTCGGCCAGGGCCTCCTGGAGGCCTTCTCCCACACCTGCGACCACTGCAGCGGCCGCGGTCTGGTGCTGGCGGCCGAACCCGTGGAGGGCAAGGGCGGTGGCCGCAAGAAGAAGAAGTCCAAGGCCGAGGCGGAGCAGCCCGACAAGGGCAGGGCCGACAAGGACAAGGGCAGGGCCGGGGACGACCAGACCGGGTCCGAGACCGCGGAATCCGACGAGGGCGGGGCGCAGGCGGCCGGGGCCGACGACCAGCCCGCCAAGGGCAGGAAGACGCGCAAGCGCGCCTCCCGCTCCAAGAGGGTCGCCGAGCCCGCCGGAGAGCAGCCGGAGCGTCCCGGGGAGGACACGGCGGAGCAGGGGCACCCCACCTCCGACACACTTGGGGAGGCACCAGGGGAGCAGGCCCCGGAGGAGGTGCGGTCCGTGGCCGAGGGCGCCGGTGAGGACACCCCTGAGCGCCCCAAGCGCCGCAGGACGCGGCGTACCAGGACGGCGGCCGCCGGGGCCGCCGTCGAGACCGGATAGCCCGGTCCCCGGGTCCCGTCGCGTGTCCGGACCGGTGGCGAACCGGTCCGGACACGGGCACATGTACAGGCCCGCGGTGAGCCGGTGGTAATCTGATGGGCGGTGCGTCGGCGCGCTTCGCGACAGTGCGGGCCCCGACACCGAAGTGCTCTCCACGCAGGGTTTGTTTCCCTCAGATCCCCGCGCCCCGCTACAGGCGATTCAAGGATCGTGGAACGAGGCTTCTCCCCACCCAGGTGGGGGCGGCCCCTTCACAGCCAGGCCTGGCACAGGCAGGGCTGACCCGGGGGCCCCGCGCCAGCGGGGATGGACTTCCCCCGGGAATGGTCCCAGTGAGTGCATTATTCGTTGAGCGAGCAGGAAGAGAGTGACCCGGTGTACGCGATCGTGCGAGCGGGCGGCCGACAGGAGAAGGTGTCCGTCGATGACGTCCTGAACATCGACAAGGTCTCCCAGGAGGCCGGTGCCACCCTGACGTGGCAGCCCATCCTTGTCGTCGACGGTGACAACGTCATCAGCGAGGCCGACAAGCTGAACGGGTACACGGTCACCGCCGAGGTCCTCGGCGAGACCGCCGGCCCCAAGATCAACATCATGAAGTACAAGAACAAGACCGGTTACAAGAAGCGCATGGGTCACCGCCAGAAGCACACCCAGGTGCGCGTCACCGGCATCGCGGCGAAGTAGGAGGCCTGGAGAGATGGCACACAAGAAGGGCGCTTCGTCCAGCCGTAACGGTCGTGACTCCAACGCCAAGCGGCTCGGCGTCAAGCGCTTCGGCGGTCAGACCGTTTCGGCCGGCGAGATCCTGATCCGCCAGCGCGGCACCAAGTTCCACCCCGGGGCCAACGTCGGCCGCGGCGGTGACGACACGCTGTTCGCCCTGGTCCCCGGCCAGGTCAAGTTCGGCAACTACCGCGGACGCAAGGCCGTCAACATCGTTCCGGCCGCCGCCGAGTAGGTCGCGCACGGACATCGCGGTTTCGGGGCGGGCCAGGGAACACTGGCCCGCCCTTCGCGTTGTCACCGACAGGAGACGTGTCCGCCCGCGACCGCGGGCGGGAGGAGTAACGAGGAGAGCCATGCCGGACTTCGTCGACGAGGCGGTCTTGCACATCAGGGCCGGGAACGGCGGGCATGGCTGTGCCTCCGTGCACCGGGAGAAGTTCAAGCCGCTCGGCGGTCCGGACGGCGGCAACGGCGGCCGCGGCGGCGACGTCGTCCTGGAGGTCGACGCCCAGAGCGCGACCCTGCTGGACTACCAGCGCCGTCCCCACCGCAGCGCCGCCAACGGAACCCCGGGCCAGGGCGGCCACCGCTCCGGCGCCAACGGCGAGGACCTCGTGCTCCCCGTACCCGACGGCACCGTGGTGACCGACGCCGCCGGTGAGCCGATCGCCGACATGGTCGGGCACGGCACCCGACTGATCCTGGCCAAGGGCGGCAGCGGCGGACTGGGCAACGCGGCCCTGGCCTCCAAGAAGCGCAAGGCCCCCGGCTTCGCCCTCAAGGGCGAGGAGGGCGAGGCCTTCGACGTGCGCCTGGAGATGAAGACCATCGCCGACGTCGGCCTCGTCGGCTTCCCCAGCGCGGGCAAGTCGTCGCTGATCGCCGCCGTGTCGGCCGCCCGCCCCAAGATCGCCGACTACCCGTTCACCACCCTTGTCCCGAACCTGGGCGTGGTGGAGGCGGGCGCCGTCCAGTACGTGATCGCGGACGTTCCAGGACTCATCCCGGGGGCGAGCGACGGCCGGGGCCTGGGCCTGGAGTTCCTGCGCCACATCGAGCGCTGCTCCACACTGCTGCACGTCCTGGACTGCGCCACCTACGAGCCCGGACGCGACCCGGTCAGCGACCTGGAGGCCCTGGAGGACGAGCTGGCGGCCTACGGCGAGCGGGCCGGGGTGGACCTGTCGGACCGCCCGCGCCTGGTCGCTCTGAACAAGGTGGACGTGCCCGAGGCCCGCGAGCTCGCCGAGCTGGTCGCCCCGATGCTGGTCGAACGCGGCTACCGGGTCCTGGAGGTCTCCGCGGCCTCCCGCGAGGGGCTGCGCGAACTGTCCTTCGCCCTGGCCGAGCAGGTGTCCGCGGCCCGCGAGGCCGCACCGCCCGCCGAGCCGACCCGGATCGTGCTCCGGCCGAGGATGCTCGGCGAGACTCCGTTCGAGATCGTTCCGCTGGGCGACAACGCCTTCCGGGTGCGCGGGGACAAGCCCGCCCGCTGGGTGCGCCAGACCGACTTCTCCAACGACGAGGCCGTGGGCTACCTCGCCGAACGCCTCAACCGCCTCGGTATCGAGGACCAGTTGGCCAAGGCGGGGGCGGTCGACGGCGCCGAGGTGCACATCGGTACCGAGGAGGACTCGGTGGTCTTCGACTGGGACCCCTCCGCCGACGCCGAGGCGGTCCCGTCCGGCCCGCGCGGTACCGACGCCCGGCTGGGCTGACCCGCGCGGGGACGGACGCTCCACACCAGCCGGAGACCCCCATTAGGTACGCGCGGCCTGGCCGTGCCACGGAAAAGCCCTCGGTGGACAGCGTGAGAACCGAACGAAGCGACGAACTCGAAGCGGCGGGCCGCAAGGCGGTCGCGGGTGCGGGACGGGTTGTGGTGAAGGTGGGGTCGTCGTCACTGACGACCCCCGAGGGCCGGATCGACTCCGGCCGTATCCGCGACCTCGTCGAGGTCCTGGCCGCCCGCCGCGCCCTGGGCCAGGAGGTCATCCTGGTCTCCTCCGGCGCGGTCGCCGCCGGGATGACCCCGCTCGGCCTGGCCCACCGGCCGCGTGACCTGGCCTCGCAGCAGGCCGCCGCCAGCGTCGGGCAGGGGCTGCTCCTGGCCTCCTACACCGCCGAACTGGCCGGGCACGGCCTCAACGCCGCCCAGGTCCTGCTCACGGTGGAGGACATGATGCGCCGGGTGCAGCACCGCAACGCCCAGCGCACCCTGCGCCGTCTCCTGGACATCGGCGCGCTCCCCATCGTCAACGAGAACGACACGGTGGCCACCCACGAGATCCGGTTCGGCGACAACGACCGCCTCGCCGCCCTCGTCGCCCACCTGATGCGGGCCGACGCGCTCGTGCTGCTCTCGGACGTGGACGCCCTCTACGACGGCAACCCCTCCGACCCCTCCACCTGCGTGGTGCACCTGGTGCGCGGCCCCGAGGACCTGGACGGCATCGACATCGGCACGGCGGGCAAGCGCGGCGTGGGCACCGGCGGGATGGTGACGAAGGTGGAGTCGGCCCGCATCGCCACCGAGGCCGGGGTCCAGACGGTGCTCACGTCGGCGGCCAACGCGCGCGCCGCCCTCGCGGGGGAGCGGGTGGGAACCCTCTTCGCGCCGGGCAACGGGCGCCGCCCCTCGACCCGCCAGCTCTGGCTGGCGCACGCCACGGCGGGCCGGGGCAGCCTGGTGCTGGACCCGGGGGCGGTCCGGGCCGTGGTGAGCGAGAAGGCCTCGCTGCTGCCCGCCGGCGTGGTCCGGGTGGCCGGGGCGTTCCACGCGGGCGACCCCGTGGACCTGCGCGACGAGCAGGGCAACGTGGTCGCGCGCGGCCTGGTCAACTACGACGCCTCCGAGGTGCCCGACATGATGGGGCGGTCCACGCGGTGGCTGGCCCGCGAGATGGGGCCCTCCTACGAGCGCGAACTCGTGCACCGCGACGACATGGTCGTCCTGTGAGCCGGGTGCGGGCGATCAGACCATCCTGCGCACCACTGACAGCGGCAGCACCCGCATCGCCCAGCCGACCGGCACCCAGGGCCAGGCGGGCACGTAGGCCTTGACCCTGCGCTTCTCGATGGCCCCGACCATGGCGCGCACGCCGGTCTCCGTGTCCACCATGAACCGGGTCCTCTGCTCGACGTGCTCGTTCATCTCCGAACGGATGTAGCCCGGGTAGACGACCGACACGTCCACGCCGGGGATGCGTTCGGAGCGCACGCCCTCGGCCAGGGCGGCCACCCCGGCCTTGGTGGCGGCGTAGACCGTCATGGCCTTGCGCATGCCGCGCAGCGCCGACATCGACGAGATGATGACCAGGTGCCCGTGTTCCTGGGCGCGGAAGACCTTCAGCGCGGCCTCGGTCTGGGCGAGGGCGCCCACGAAGTTGGTCATGGCGGTCTGGCGGTTGGCGTCGAACCGGCCCCTGCCCAGGGCGGCCCCCTTGCCCAGGCCCGCGTTGACGATGACCCGGTCCAGGGTGCCGAGTTCCTCGGCGAACCGGTCCATCACCCGGAAGACGGCCTCGTCGTCGGTGACGTCGAGGGTCTGGAGGGCCACCCTGCGGTCGGGGTGGGCGGCGGTGATCTCCTCGCGCAGGGCCTCCAGCCGTTCCACACGGCGGGCGGAAAGTCCCAGGTCGTAGCCGAGTGCCGCGAACTGGCGCGCCATCTCCGCTCCCAGGCCGGAGCTCGCCCCGGTGATGACGACGGTTCCCCTGCTCATCCCACTCCTCGCGACAATGAACGGACTTTCCAGACATACTGCACCCTACTGGGGAGGGGGCGCGCTCGTCCGTCGCGCAGGTCGGGTGCGGGGACCTAGGATGCCGACGTGAGCGAAGACACCACACACCCCCACAAGGGCCAGGTCCGAGAGATCCCCACCGAGAGCAACGCCACCCGCCTCGTCTACGCGCCCGAACGCGACGGCCTCGCCGACGCCGGCGAGATCGTCTGGACGTGGGTCCCCTACGAGGAGGACCCCGACCAGGGCAAGGACCGGCCGATGCTGGTCGTGGGCCGCAAGGACGGACGGCTGCACGGCCTCATGCTCTCCTCCCAGACCCCCGATGACTGGGAGCGCCAGGACTGGCTGCCCATCGGCTCCGGTGACTGGGACCGTGAGCGGCGCGACTCCCACATCAGGGTCGACCGCCTCTTCGAGTTCGATGAGGACGACATCCGCCGGGAGGCCGCCGTCCTCAACGAGGAGGTGTTCTGGCTGGTCGCCGACGTCCTGCGCGCCCGCTACGGCTGGAGCTGACCGGCCGCGTGCCGCCCGGCCCCGCACGGGCCGGGCGGCACGGCTCAACCGCGCTCGCCTGCGCCCCGCCCCCGGCGCTGGGCACCGGACGCCGCCGCGCGGGCGCGCCCGGCGGACGACCGCCGCAGGTACCACTCGGCGATGACGAGGTTGGGAACCCAGCACAGCCACGCGACGGTCTGGTAGACCCCTCGGAAGAGCGACTCCTCGCCGTAGACCGGGCCGAGCGCCGGGGAGAGGAGCACCATGAGCACGGGGATCCACAGGCGCAGCGTCACGGCGGCGAAGGTCAGCGCGAACACACGGACCATCCACTCCCGGTGGTCGGCGCGCCGACCCCGGCGGATCGCCCGGTAGCCGGCCACGGCACCGGTGAACCACAGCACCGCCAGCACGGCGAAGCCGGTCTGCGCGACGGGACCGTAACCGCTCAACAGCGCCACCCCGAAACCGGACACCGCTCCGGGCAGGATCCCCGCGAACAGGGCGATCCGGCCGATCACGCGGTGCGCGCCGCTGCGCCGCAGCGCGGGCCACAGTTGGAGGGGCACCGTGGCCAGGGCGAGCACCGATGTCACCACGTGGACGAGGAGCAGCGGGTAGTGGATCGCCGCCCCCTCACGGAGGGGTACGCGTGCGGCGGCGGGATCCAACCCGACGTAGGCGGTGGCCGCGAACAGTGCGGTCAGTGCGCACAGCGAGCTCGCGGCGATGAGTCCGGTCCGGACACGGCGGCGCCGGGAGGGCGGGGCTGTGGTGGAGGTGCGCATGCTCTTCTTTCGTCGGAGGCCGACCGCGTGCGGCTGACGCCCTCAGTCTCGTGTCCGTGGGGACACAGCGGTATCGGGTCCTTCCCTGGGATAGGGGAGCCGGTACGTGTGCCCTATGGGCGCCCACCCCGGCCACCCTTGCGGGGCCCCGGGCCCCCTCCGGCCTGGTCGGGCCGACCACGGCCGCCGCCAAGCCCCACCGGGGCGGGGCGGCCGGGGTCTCCCCGTAGGGATTCCTCCGGGGCCTCCCGTCACCGGTGCGGTACTCGGGCGGGGGGAGACGGCGCGGCTATACGCTGGAGACCGCACCCCGGCCCGAGGTCCTTCGACGAGACGGACGGGCACGCCGGGGCAGCATCCCGACGCCGAGAGAGAAACACACGATGAGTGACACCGAACGCGAGGTCCACGCGGTAGCCGAACGCGCCCGGGACGCGGCGGCCGATCTCGCCCCGCTCAGCCGCGCCGTGAAGGACGCCGCGCTCACGGCCATCGCCGACGCCCTCGTCAAGAGGAGCGACGAGATCACCGCAGCCAACGCCGAGGACGTGGAGCGCGCCCGCCGGGAAGGCACGAGCCCGGCCATGGTCGACCGGCTCACGCTCACGCCCCAGCGCGTCGAGGCCATCGCAGACGCCGTGCGCGAGATCGTCGAGCTGCCCGACCCGGTCGGTGAGTCCGTCCGCGGCGGCGTCCTGCCCAACGGCCTGGACCTGCGCCAGATCCGGGTCCCACTCGGTGTCATCGGGATCATCTACGAGGGGCGGCCCAACGTCACGGTCGACGCCGCCGCCCTGTGCCTCAAGAGCGGCAACGCGGCCCTGCTGCGCGGCTCCTCCTCGGCCTACGCCTCCAACACCGCCATCATCGCGGTCCTGCGCGACGCCCTGGAGGGTACCGGTGTTCCGGTCGACGCGATCCAGATGGTGCCCGGCCGCACCCGCGAGTCCTCCACTGCGCTCATGCGGGCGCGCGGCCTGGTCGACGTGCTCATCCCGCGCGGCGGCGGCGCACTCATCCAGGCCGTCGTGCGCGACTCCACCGTCCCGGTGATCGAGACGGGCGAGGGGCTGTGCCACGTGTATGTGGACGAGGCGGCCGACCTCGACAAGGCCGTCGCCATCACCACCAACTCCAAGGCACAGCGCTGCTCGGTGTGCAACTCCGCGGAGACCCTGCTGGTACACGAGTCGGTGGCCGACGCCTTCCTGCCGCGCGTCCTGGACTCCCTCGCCGAGGCCGGGGTGACCGTGCACGGAGACCCGCGCACGGTCGCCGTGGCCGAGGCCGCCGGGGCCCGGGCGACCGTGGTCGAGGCCACCGAGGAGGACTGGGCCACCGAGTACCTGTCCATGGACCTGGCGGTGCGGGTGGTCGCCACGATCGACGACGCGATCGGGCACATCCGCCGCTACTCCACCCAGCACACCGAGGCCATCGTCACCGACTCCCTGGCCGCGTCCCGGTACTTCGTGTCCAGGGTCGACTCGGCCGCGGTGATGGTGAACGCCTCCACCCGCTTCACCGACGGGGGCGAGTTCGGGTTCGGCGCGGAGATCGGCATCTCCAACCAGAAGCTGCACGCGCGCGGCCCCATGGGGCTCACCGAGATGACCTCGACCAAGTACGTGGTCACCGGGGACGGCCACCTGAAGTGATCCGGCGGCGGGGCCGCCCCGCGGCCCCGCACACGGATGTTCAGGAGGACGAGGACTGGGAGGAACCCGAAGAGGCGCGGGAACCGCCCCGCCAGCGGTCCGCCACGGTGTCGAAGATCTTCCCGCCCGCGCTGGCCGCGCTTCCGGCCACGTCGCGCAGGGTCCCCAGCAGGGGGTCCTCGGTCCGCTCCCAGGACTGCTTGTAGTGCCGGGCCGCGTTGCGGGCCTCCTCGCCCACGCTGGCGTCGCGGTCCGAGGCCCGGCGCGGGTAGTCGCCGTCGAGGATGCGCCGGTAGGAGCCCTCCTCCACCCACCGGTGCAGCTCGGCCATGCGCACCACCGCGAACGGGTGGGTCTGGCCGGTGAGGCTCAGCAGCTTGAGGAGGCTGTCGCGGGCGTCGCCGCCCTTCTCGTACTCGCGCGCCTGCTCCAGGAAGGCGTCGGGGTTCATCTCCACGAGGGTGGAGCCGCCCGCCATCTTCATGAGGGCGCGCTTGCCGGCGTCCGGGTTCTGGCAGGCCAGGATGCCCGCGCGGTCGCAGGACAGCTCGGACTTGCGGTACCACTCCTCCAGGGCGGCGACGATCGCGCGCAGGCCGATGTAGCCCAGCGGGATCCACGCCACGCGGGTGGCGAGCTGGATGAGGGCGAGCAGCATGGTGCGGTAGACGGCGTGGCCGCTGAGGACGTGGCCCACCTCGTGCCCGATGACGAACCGCTGCTCTTCGGCGTCGAGGAGGTCGAACAGGCCCGTGGTCATCACGATGAACGGCTTGTGGCTGCCGATCGCCATGGCGTTGGGCCTGGGGTTCATCTGGACGTAGAGCTCGGGCACCTCGTCCATGTCCAGGACGTAGGCGGCGTCGCGCACGTAGTCGTGCAGGTGCGGGAACTGTGCGGGACCGACGCGCACCGCGCTGGACAGGAACATCAGTCGGAGCGCGCGCTCGTTGAAGAGCCCGGAGAGGCGTTTGAACACCTCGTCGAACCCGCGCAGCGACCGGAGCGCGACCAGGGCGCCCCGGTCGGCCGGGTGCTCGTAGGCACGGGGTGAGATCTCGGAGAGCCGGACGCGGACGCGGTCTGGTGAGTTCGCCATACACGGAAGGCTATGTGACGGGGACGTGCTTGGCCACGGTTTCGGGCATTCGAGATATGACGTGTTTTCCGGGTAGTGGCACCGGGAACGACGAGACCCCTGGTCGCTTCGCGGTCGAGGTTCTCACCAAGACGAAACTCGGCGCCCATCTTCGCCATAGAACGAACCTCGACCACACGACCGGATCCTGTGGGAAGGAAGCCGCATCGACACCCGTTGCACCTGAGCGAGGGGCGGAAACGGCATGCGGGCCCTCGCCGGGTGGACGGTGTCGGTTAACCTCGGTGGTTTGATCCCGGCGAAACGACCATGAGAACGGCGAAACGGAGCACACAGTGGCTAACCACACGCACCGCGGGCCCCGGCGGCGTGGCACCACCTCCGGCAGGGTCGGCATCATGGGCGGTACCTTCGACCCCATCCACCACGGACACCTCGTCGCCGCCAGCGAGGTCGCACACCTCTTCCAGCTCGACGAGGTCGTGTTCGTCCCCACCGGCCACCCCTGGCAGAAGGACCCCGACTCCGTCACCCCCTCCGAGGACCGCTACCTCATGACGGTGATCGCCACCGCCGAGAACCCGCAGTTCCGTGTCGACCGCATCGAGATCGACCGGTCCGGCCCCACCTATACTCTGGACACGCTCCGCGAGCTGCGCGCCGCCTACGGGCCGGACGTGGAGCTGTACTTCATCACGGGAGCCGACGCCCTCGGCGCCATCCTGAGCTGGCACAACGCCGATGAGCTCTTCGACCTCGCGCATTTCGTAGGCTGTAACCGTCCCGGGCACCACCTCAGCGACACCGGGCTGCCGGAGGGCAAGGTCTCCCTGGTGGAGGTCCCCGCGCTGGCCATCTCCTCGACCGAGTGCCGTGAGCGGGTGCGCAAGGGCGAACCCATCTGGTACCTCGTCCCCGACGGCATCGTCCGGTACATCAACAAGACCGGGCTCTACAGAGATAGCTGAAAGGCAGCAAGCACAACGTGACAGCCACCGAAAGGGCGCTGGAGCTGGTCAGGGTCGCGGCCGAGGCCGCCTCCGACAAGCTCGCGCAGGACATCATCGCCTACGACGTCAGCGACCAGCTCGTCATCACCGACGCCTTCGTGCTCTGCTCGGCCCCCAACGACCGGCAGGTCCGCTCGATCGTCGACGAGGTCGAGGACCGGCTCCGCATCGAGGCGGGCGCAAAACCGGTCCGGCGCGAGGGCGAGCGGGACGGCCGCTGGGTGCTGCTGGACTACAGCGACATCGTCGTGCACATCCAGCACGAGGAGGAGCGCGGCTACTACGGCCTCGAACGGCTGTGGAAGGACTGCCCCGAGATCACCGTCCCCGCCGACGGCGCCGAGCAGCAGTCGTAGAAGGGGCCCAACACGTGAGCGACGACACCCCCCGTGTGCTGTTCTGGCGGCACGGGCGCACGGCCTGGAACGTCGAACGCCGTTTCCAGGGACAGACCGACATCGAACTCGACGAGGTCGGCCACGCCCAGGCCGAGCGCGCCGGCCGCGTGCTCGCCTCCCTCAACCCCGACGTGGTCGTCGCCTCCGACCTGAGGCGGGCGGCCGACACGGCCGGGTACCTCAGCCGCGCCTGCGGGGTCCCCGTCGACCACGACAAGGGGCTGCGCGAGCGGCACGGCGGGTCCTGGGAGGGGCTGACCGGGAACGAGCTGTTCGCGCGCTGGCCCACCGGCTACGCCATGATGGACATCCCCGACGGGGAGACCATCGCCGCCGTCGGCGACCGCATGACCGAGGCCGTCGACAAGGCCCTCGCCCGGACACCCGCCGGAGGGCTGCTCGTCGTGGTCAGCCACGGGGCCGCCCTGCGCGTCGTCATCGCACGGATGCTCGGCCTGGCCGACGAACAGCGCGAGGTCCTCGGTCCGCTCAGCAACTGCTGCTGGTCCGTCCTGGGGACCCGGCGCGACCACTGGCGGCTCATGGAGCACAACGCCGCCAGCCTCCCCGAACCCGTGGTCCTCAGCGACGACACCTGAACCGTTTCGACGTTTCGCCTCCTTTCCGCTATCGTTCAGGGAGTCGACACGGCACAGCCGTGCGACTCCCATCAGGGGCTATGGCGCAGTTGGTAGCGCGCCTCCATGGCATGGAGGAGGTCTGGGGTTCGAATCCCCATAGCTCCACTCGACTCCGAGACGACCCTGCTCGCGCGTGACCGCGTTCGCCGGGTCGTCTCGTCGTTTCCTCTGGGGGCGACCCCCAGACCCCCGGTGCGGGGCTTCGCCCCGCGGGTTCGAGTGGTGTCTGAGGTCGGGGCCAGGGCGACGGTGGTCCCGGTCGCGCCGATCGCCTTCCACGCCTTGTCGGTCAGCCCGGTGGCGTGGATGAGGGTGAGGTGCGGCCCCAGCGGCCCGTGCCCGGCCCAGTCCAGGATCGCCCGGGAGGAGCCGACGCCGAGCACCGCGTCGACGCTTACGCCGATGCCGAGGTCGCGCGCGATACCGGCGAACCGGGGGCCGTAGGCCAGAAACGGACCGGCGACCTCATCGGTGGCCAGCGCCCCGACGCGCAGCGTCAGCATGCGCCGGGCGCCGTCGGTGTGCTCCTCGCGCAAGCGGGCCAGGTCACCGGGCCACTGCCCGTCCCACGTGCCGAAGTGCGGTGCCATAGACGCGTGGACACCGCGGATCCCGGTGTCCACCAGGCCGCGCACGGCGGCGTCGGAGTGCTCCCGGGTCCGGGAGTTGTGCGAGAAGTCGAGCATGCAGGTGATGCCGGAGTCGATCGGTCAGCTTCTCGGCCCTTCAGGGCCGAGAAGCTGACTTCCCATGGCCACAAGGCTAGGCCGCCCCTGGTCCCACGGACAGGGGCGAGGGGCGGTCACGGGATCACGCCAGGCCGCGGAGGCGCTCCTCGGCCTCCTTCGCCAGGTCTCCGCGGAACTGCTCGCGGAAGAGCACCAGTGCCCGCTCCCAGGACACGCGCGCCGCCTCCGACTCACCCAGCGCCGCCTGGGCCTTCGCGAGGCCGTGGAGCGTGTTCGCCTCCTCGTAGGCGTCACCGAGCATTCGATAGGTCCGCAGCGCGTGGCCGTAGTGCCCGACGGCCTCGGCGTGGCGCCCCGACAGGTCGGCTATCTGGCCCAGGCTGTCCTGCGAGGCGGCCTCTCCGATGGCGAAGCCGAGGGAGACCGAAGCGTCCAGAGCCGCCTGGCAGCGCTCGCGCGCGGACGCGTACCGTCCGATTTCGGCCAGGCAGCAGCCCAGGGTGTTGAGCGCGCTGGCCTCCCAGAACCGCTCACCCACGGACCGGTACAGCTTCAGGGAGCGCTCCGCGTGCCGAAGGGCTTCCTCCCCCTCATCGATGAGCAGTGCCCTGTGGGTGAGGATCTGATGGGTGTGGGCCTGACCGAGCAGGTCCTCGGAGTCCTCGAAAAGGGCGAGTGCTCGGCAGAGGTGGTCGAACGCGTCCTGGCCGTTCCGTCCCCCCAGGACCAGGGAACTGGCCATGTTCCGGTGCGCCAGCGCCTGGATCACGGGCGCCTCCGACCCCTCCATCCTGCCCGCGGCGTCGAGGCCGGCACGGGCGGCGCTGATCATGTGTTCGACCCGTCCGCAGCGCCGGAAGAAAAGGTGGGTGTCCCAGGACAGCCGCCACACGTCGCGGTACAGCCCCATCTCCTCGGCGAGACGGATCACGGCGAGCAGCCAGGGCAGCTCGGCGGCGTACCACGCGAACGCCTCGGACCGGTCCGCCAGGTCGAGGGCGGGGGCGCGTCCGCCCGGCGGTCCCGCCACAGCG
Organism: Nocardiopsis sp. LOL_012; assembly: GCF_048060475.1. NCBI lineage: Bacteria > Bacillati > Actinomycetota > Actinomycetes > Streptosporangiales > Nocardiopsidaceae > Nocardiopsis > Nocardiopsis sp. LOL_012. The sequence goes on from NZ_JBHMIV010000002.1 coordinate 29,298, forward strand.
GACGAGGAGAGGTCGTGGGGGCCCAGGAAGCGGTTGCCCGCTTCGGCTGTGCCGGTGTAGAAGTCGACCAGACCGCGCAGGGCCTCGTGTGGCGCCCGCCCCTCCCGCTCGGCCCGCTCCCTGGCGTAGAGGCGTACGAGATCGTGCAGCGCGTAGCGCCCAGGGAGCGGCTGCTGGACCAGGTGGGCCGATTGCAGGGTGCGCAGCACCGTTCTCGTACGTGCGGGCGTGAGTCCGGCGAGCGCCGCGACGGCGTGCAGCCCGATATCGAGGCCGGGGGCCAGGCCCAGCAGGCCCAGAAGACGCGCCGCCGGTGCGGGAAGCGCCCGGTGGGAGGCGTCGAAGACACTGCGCACGGACGTCCCGAGCTCTCCGGTGTCCAGTACGTCGAGCCTGGTCTCCGCCTCCTGCAGCTCGGAGGCCAGTTCGGCCAGTGGCACGTCCGGGGCGCCGGCGGCGTGGGCGGCGGCGATGGCCAGGGCCAGGGGGAGCCGTTCACAGCACTCGATGACGGTTTCCACCGCCTCCGGCTCCCGCAGCACGCGCCGTCTCCCGAGCCGTGCCGCGAGCAGCTCGTGAGCCTCGTCCCGGGTGAGCGGGCCGAGCGTGAGCGGGTGCGCCCCCTCGGTCGCGACCAGCCCGTTGAGTCGGTCGCGGCTGGTGATCACGACGGTACAGGAGGGTGTTCCGGGAAGCAGAGGGCGGACCTGCTCGGCGTCGCGGGCGTCGTCCAGCAGGACCAGCATCCGTTTGCCGGCGATGAGGCTGCGGTAGAGGCCGACCCGCGCCTCGGCACCGGCCGGAACGGCCTTGCGGTCCACGCCGAGCGCGGAGAGGCAGTCGTGTATCGCGTCGTGCGGCTGCGTGGCGGGGGTGCTCGGGTCGAAGCCGTGCAGGTTCACGTAGAGCTGGCCGTCGGGGAACCGGTCCAGGCGGTCGTGGGCCCACCACAGGGCCAGCGAGGTCTTCCCCACACCGCCCATACCGGAGACCACCGTGATCGGGGACGCGCCGGGTCCCCGCTCTGGGTCGAGAGCGTCCAGTTTCTCCTCACGTCCGGTCAGCAGGGGAGGGGCGCAGGGCAGTTGGCTGGGGACGGGCATCGCCGCGGGCCCGGCACCGGAGACAGGGGAGGGAGGGGCGGGTGCGTCGAGGACGGGATCGCAGTCGAGGATCCGTGAGTGCAGGTCCCGCAGTTCCGCGCCGGGGCCGGTACCGATCTCGTCGGAGAGCGACCGCCGCAGGCACTCGTACCGTTCCAGGGCCTGGGCGGCACGCCCCTCCCGGTACAGAGTCAGCATGAGCTGGCCGGTTAGGCGCTCGTCCAGCGGATGCTCCCGGGCCAGGGCGAGGAGGCCGCTCAGGATCTCCGTCTGCCTGCCCTGCCGCAGCAGCAGGTCGTTGCGGTCCAGTTCCGCTCGGAAGCGCTCCAGGCGCAGGCTCTCCCGGAGTTCGTTGACCCAAGGGGTGTCCAGCGTCCCGAAGGTGTCGGACCGCCACAGGCCGAGCGCCTTGTCGAACGCGGCCAGGGCGGTTCCTTCGTCCGCCGAGGCCCGTCCGCGTGCGGTCAGTTCACGGAAGCGGTGGAGGTCGACCGTGGTCGCCGCGTCCTCGCTCAACGCCAGGACGTAGCCGCCCGACCGTCGGCCGACCGCCGCCCGCTCACCCGCCGTGGACCAGGCCGTTCGCAGCCGGGAAACGTAGCTGTACAGCGACGACCGGGCGCCGTCGGGCGGGCTCTGGCCCCACACCCGGTCGATGAGCCGGTCGGCGGCGACCGGACGGTTGACGTCCGCCAGCAGGCCGAGGAACACCGACTGCCGCCTCGCGTGCCCCAAGTCGACCCGCGCACCGTCGATCCGTGCCTCGATGCCGCCCAGCACGGAGATCTCTATCGCCATGACCGCCCAACACTCGGAGGGATCCGCATACGTGCTTCACGTGTTCCCCGACCCTGCCACGGCGACGGCGGGTTCGGGAAGGGGCACGGAGGCGGCGGATGGAGGACGGCACCGCTCCGCGTGTTCAAGGTCCGTCCAAGGCCTGCACGCAACTCTGGTCCGGGGCGGACCATCCGGCGGAGAAGGCTGGCGGGTGCCCGCCACCGGTACGCGTCGAAGGTCGAGGACCTCCCTGGAGGCGGGATTGAGGAACACCCCGGATACGGCCGACCCTTCTGCCGACTGGCACCCCTGGCTTCCGGACGGAGCCGAACTGCGCGCCCATTGGGGGCGCGACTGTCTCTACACCCAGAGCGTCCTGTCAGTCCCTCTCCTCGGTCTTCGGGACGTGTGCGGCCTCCTGTGCGACGAGCGGACGGCGCCGGAGCGTGTCGGGGTCTGCACCGTTGGCCGCGGAGCCGTGGAAGCCGAGGAGTCGGTGCGGCCGGGCCCGGGCGAGACCGACCTGGAGCGGATCAAGGGGCTCCTGGCAGACGGGGCGGGCCTGACCCTCGGCGGGGTGGAGGAGCACCACCCGGAGATCAGGAGGATCTGTCAGCGGATGCGGCGCCGGTTCGGCCGGCCCGTCGAGGCCACCGCCTCCCTCAGCCCCTCGGGGAGGGAGGTCCTGCCGCTTCAGCGCAACCGGGCGGACACCATCGTCGTCCAGGCGTCGGGCGCCAAGCACTGGCAGATACTCGAACACCTCCCGGGACAGGACGGCCTCGGGCCCGTGACCCGACCCGAAGCCATGGTGCCCCAGTACCTGCTCACGCTCACCCCCGGGGACACCTGCTACATACCCGCGGGCTGGTACTACCGGACGCGGAGCGCCGACGTCTGGTCGCTGCACGTCTCCATCACCGTGTCACCTGCCGGGCGGCCCGGCGCTCCGGATACGATCCCTCCCTCCGGCCGCAGCGGCACCGCAGGGGAGGCGCCGCGTATCGGCCACAGGGCGCGGGCGCTCTACGACGAACTCACCGAGATCCTGGGCGCGGACCCGCGTCCGGCCGGGGCAGGTCAGAGGTACAGGCCCGTGCCCCGCTCGGGCGCCTCGTTGGCGACGGCGTGCACGTCGCGTTCGCGCAGGATGACGTAGCGCTCGCCGTTCAGTTCCACCTCGCCCTGCTCGTCCGGGTCGAACAGGACGCGGTCCCCGGTCTTCACGTGGCGGGCCGCGGTCCCCGCCCCGCAGACCTCGCCCCAGACGAGTCTGGTCGCCAGCTTCACCGTGTCCGGAATGACCAGACCGGCGCTGCTGCGCCGCTCGCTCTTGTCCGGGACCGCGCGCACCAGCAGACGGTCGTGGAGCATCTGGATCTCAAGCTTGGATTCGGGCACGGTTCCAGGGTATGCGCAAGACGGACGGTCACATCCCGTGCTCACGGCCCCCTCCGGACGACCCGCTCCCGCGATCCGGTAGAGTATCCTTATCGCCGAGCGGGGAAACCGCCCGGCACACCAGGGGCTATGGCGCAGTTGGTAGCGCGCCTCCATGGCATGGAGGAGGTCTGGGGTTCGAATCCCCATAGCTCCACTCGACTCCGAGACGACCCTGCTCGCGCGTGACCGCGTTCGCCGGGTCGTCTCGTCGTTTCCTCTGGGGGCGACCCCCAGACCCCCGGTGCGGGGCTTCGCCCCGCGGGTTCGAGTGACGTCCCGTCAGGTCCACGGACTCGGGACGACCCTGCTCGGGGGCCTTCGGCCGCCTCGCTGGGTCGTCCTTGGTGTTTACCGGGGGGAACCCCCGAGCCCTCCGAGGCACCCCCCTGTGGTCGGGGTCGCCTTGATCGGTGGGGTGGGTGGGGCGTTCTGTTGTATCGGGACGGCCTCCGGGGCCCGGCTGGTCTATGGCCGGGGTGGGGAGGGTCAGGGGGCGGGAGCGGCGGAGTCGCGGACCACCAGGCTCGGCGCCAGCACCTCGTGGCGGTCCTCAGTCCGGCCGCTCAGCCGCTCCAGCAGCAGCCCCATCGCCAGGGAGCCCATCACCAGCCTGGGCTGGTCCACACTGGTCAGCCGCGGGCGAACCGTCTCGGCCAGCGACGTGTTGTCGTAGCCCACCACGGACAGCCCCTCGGGTGCGGGTGTGCCCGCGGCGTGGGCGCCGTCCAGCGCCGCGAGCGCGGCCAGGTCGTTGACGGCGAAGACCGCCGTGGCGTCCGAGGCGACCACGGACGCGGCGGCGCGCTCGCGCCCGGCGGGGCCGCCGTCGAACTCGAACACCCCGGTGAGCGCGCCCAGGCCCAGGTCACCCATGGTCTCCTGGTACCCCTCCCGCCGGGCGCGGGCCGCCGGGCGCCGGCTCCCCGACAGGTGGGCGATCCGCGTGTGCCCCAGCGACGCCAGGTACCGCACGGCCTCCGCCGCCCCGGCGCGGTCGTCGTTGGCCACCGTGTCCACCCCCGGGGTGAACCCCTCCGGGCGGCCCACCATCACCACGGGCACCCTCCGGGCCGCGTCGGCCAGCGCCCCGGGTTCCAGCCACGAACTCACGGCCACGACACCGTCCACGTTCAGTTGCAGCAGCGACTCCAATTGGCGGGTCAGCCGTGCCCGGTCCCGGCGCCCGTGCGCCAGGAGCACGGTGAACCCCTCGGCGTCGGCACTCTCCTCGATCCCCGTCACCACCTCCGTGTGGTACGGGTTGGCCAGATCGGTGAGGAGTACGCCCAGCATCGCCGTCCGCCCCTGCACGAGCCCCCGGGCCAGCGCGTTGGAGCGGTAGCCGAGCCGCTGGGCCGCCGCCAGGATGCGCGCGCCCGTCGCCTCGCTCACCCCCCGGTCACCGCGCAGCGCCAGTGACACCAAGGACTTGGAGACACCCGCCTCGGCGGCCACGTCCACGATCGTGGGGCGGCGCCGCCGGGATCCGGTGCGTGTCGGTTCCGTTGCCACGCCCCCATTCTTGCGTGTTCCGGGTCCTGCGGGGCATCGGTATCTGGAACGTTCCAGTTCCGTTTCCCGAGGGGCCATCCCCAGGCCCCGTCCCGTCACCGGGCGGCGCTTAGCGTCCCTGGTGAGCCCGTCACCGACGAACAGGAGACCTCCTTGGAGTCCACGCCCGCCGCCCTCCGCCGCCGTCCGGACGCCCTGCTCCTGGACTTCGGTGGTGTGGTGTTCCAGACGCGCAAGCGACCCGGCGGTCGGGACGACGCCGCCCGGCACCTGCGCGAGGTGCTCGCCCGTGCCGGACACGACGTGGACACCGCCCGCCTGCGCGCTTCACTCGACGCCGGGCTGGCCGCGCTCAAGGACTGGAAGAACGCCGCGGGGCGCCGTCGCGAGCCCGTCGAACTCGGCCACCGCACCATCTGGACCGACTTCCTCGCCTCGGACCTGCCCGAAACCGTCCGGGAGACGCTGGCCGGAAGCGCGGGGCGGCTCCTGGCCGACATGTCCCCGCTGATCTCCAACCACGAGGTGCGCCCCGGCATCCGCGACCTCCTCGACACTGCCCGGTCCCTGGGTGTGCGCGTGGGCATGGTCTCCAACGCCCACTCAGGGCGCTCACACCGCGAGATCCTGCGCCGCGCCGGCCTGGAGGGATACTTCGACGTGCAGGTGTACTCCGACGAGGTCGGCATCCGCAAACCGCACCCGGAGATGATCGGCCTGGCCGCCCGCGCGCTCGGCACCGTGCCCGAGCGCTGCTGGTACGTCGGCGACACCCAGGACCGGGACGTGGTCGCCGGGCGCAGGGCGGGCGTGGCCGGGATGGTGCTCACCCGCCACCACCACACCGACACCCCGCCCTACCCGGTCGATGTGCGCGCCGACGCCGTCTTCGACACCCCGGAGGGGCTGGTCGCACCGCTCTGGCACAGCCTCCCCGAACCCGGGGAAGACCCTGTGCCGACCGAGACCGTCGCCCCCCGCGGTGCCGGGGAGGCGGAGGCGGGGATGCCCGCGGCGCTCCTGCTCGACCACGGCGGGGTGATCGCGCTCTCCCGCCCCTCCCCGGAGGCGCAGGCCGGCTTCGCCGCGCGGCTCGCCGACCGGCTCGCCGGCGCGGGCTACGCCACCACCGCCGACGCGGCCTCGGAACTCGTCCGCGCCGGCCGCGACCGCTACCGAGCCTGGAAGGCAGCCCATCCCGACGGCGGGCCCGTGCCCGAGATCACCCCGGGCGCGTTCTGGACCGAGATGGTCGGCCGCGACCTGCCCGAACGGGCGCGTGCCCTCCTGCTGGCCGAATCCGCCCAGCTCACCCTGGAGTACGCGCGCACCAAGAGCCGCGCGGAACCGCGCAAGGGGGTGCGGCGGGTCCTGGAGCTGTGCCGCGACCGTGGCGTGCCCGTCGCCGTGGTGTCCAACACCGTGTGCGGGCGCGCCGTCCGCGAGGAACTCGACCGCTTCGGCGTCGAGGACCTCATCGGCGTCCACGTGTACTCCGACGAACTCGGCCGCCGCAAACCCGACCCGGTCACCGTCGAGACCGCCGTCGCCGCCCTCGGTGCCGACCCGGCCCGCTGCTGGTTCGTCGGCGACAAGCCCTGGCGCGACACCGCCGCGGCCCGGCGCGCGGGGATCGGCACCCCCGTGATCGTGCGCGGCGGCTCGGTCGGCGACGAGCTGATCGACGCCGCCCTGGCCGGACCGCCCGACCACCGCCCCGCCCACGTCATCGACGAACCGGAGGACCTCCTCGCCCTGTGGGCCGGGACGTCCGCTCCACCGAACCGTTCCCTCCAGTAACCGCACCAACCCCTGATGAAAGGCACGTCATGACCGCATCCCCCGGTGCTTCCGCGACCGTCCGAAGCGGACCCCCCGACCTCAATTCCGGCCAGAAGCTCATGGTCTTCGTGCTCTCGATGACCCTCTTCGGGCTCGCCAACATCGTGACCGAGGTGCTGCCCGAGTTCAGCATCGGCCCCGTCGACATCGGCGTGTCCTACCTGACGTTCGTGCCCCTGATCATCGTGTCGCTGTTCAACCCGCTGTACGGGGCGCTCGGCGCGCCGCTCGGCGAGATCGTCTTCGTCGACCTACTCATGGGCGACTTCTCCGGGATCGGGGAGGTGGAGGGCTACCTCCAGATGTTCCTGGGCCTGTACATCGCCGGATGCATGGTCCGCGACCCGCGTCGCCCGGTGCAGTTGCTGACGGCCGGAGCTATGGTCGTCGTCGTGGACAAGATGCTCTCGGGCATCGTCGACGTGGCCAAGGTGTGGTTCGGTATCGAGGACGCCGAGACCGTCCCCGGCCTACCCGAGTCCATCCTGCTGCTGGAGGGCATCGACTTCGCCATCGCCCTGGTCATCAGCGGCGTCCTGTTCGGCGGCCTGCCCGCCCTGTTCCTGGTGCCCCGGCTCTACGGCAAGATCGAACCGCTCCTGGGCCTGGCTCCGCGCGACCCCGCGCACCCGATCCCGCTCGCCCAGCGTGGGACCGCGGTCTTCCTGCTGGTGGCGATCGTGCTCGCCTTCGTCTCGGCGATTGCCGCCTTCATGGAGGAGATCCTCGACGGTTTCGGCGTCTGGGAGCCCGACTTCATCGACCAGTACGGTCAGCAGTTCCTGTGGGTCGGAGCCTCGGCCGCGCTCATCGTCCTGGCCGTCCTGGTGGTCGCGGTCCGGTTCGTGCGCGACTCGCGCCGCGACCGCGCCGAGCAGGAGGAGCGGGCCACGCGCGAGGAGCGGACCGAGGCCGGGTCATGACCGAGTCCGCGACAGCGGAGGGCCCTTCCGCCCCGGCCGCCGCACCGGCGGTCGAGGTGGAGGGGCTCACCTTCCGCTACCCCGGGGCCGACCGCGACAGCCTGCGCGGCGTCGACCTGCGTCTGGAGCGCGGCGACTTCACCGCGGTCGTCGGCGGCAACGGCTCGGGCAAGACCACCCTGTGCAAGACCTTCAACGGACTGGTGCCCACGTACTGGTCGGGCACCTTTGAGGGCTCCGTGCGGGTGCTGGGCCGCGACACCCGGGGTGAGACCGTGGCGGCCCTGTCCCACCTGGTCGGCTACGTCTACCAGGACTTCGGCAACCAGTTGGTGCGCCCCACGGTCCGCGACGAGGTCTCCTTCGCGCCGGTCAACTTCGGACTGGCCGACCACCGCGAGCGCACCGAGGAGGCCCTGGAGCTGTGCGGTATCGGCCATCTCGCGGGCCGTTTCACCTGGCAGCTCTCCGGGGGGCAGCAGCACCTGGTCGCCCTCGCGAGCGTCATGTCGCTGCGCCCGGGCGTGGTCGTGGTGGACGAGCCGGTCGCCGAACTCGACCCGGCCCGGGCCGACGCCGTCTACGAGGCCCTCGCCGACCTCAACGCCCGGACGGGTACGACGGTCGTGGTCGTGGAGCACCACGCCGAGTACGTGGCCCGCTACGCCCGTTCGGTCGTGCTTATGGCCGACGGCGCCCCCGTGTGGCACCTGCCCACGCGGCAGGCCCTGGAGCGGGCCGAGGAGCTGGAGCGCCACGGCATCCCCGCGCCCCAGGTGGTGCGGGCGGTGCGCGCACTGGCCCCGGACTCGCCCGCGCCGCTGACCGTCGATGAGGCCGTCCGGGCACTGCGTCCCGTGGCCCCCGAACCGGAGCCCCCGGCCGTCGGCGGCGTGCCGCCGGCGGAGCGTCCGGAGGCCGAGCCGGTCGCCGAGCTGAGCGGGGTGCGGCACGGCTACCGCGAGGTCGGCGGCGGTTGGTCGCCGGTCCTGGACGGGCTCGACCTAGTCCTGCGCGACGGTGAGCGCGTCGCCCTGGTGGGCGGCAACGGCGCGGGCAAGTCGACCTTGTTGCGCCTGCTCACCGGGTTGAAGGTGCCCAGGGAGGGCACCGTCCGGGTCGGCGGCACCGACACCCGCACGGTGCGGCCCTCCGCGCTGGCAGACCGGGTCTGCTACCTCTACCAGCGGCCGGAGCAGATGTTCCTCAAGGACAGCGTGGCCGAGGACGTGGCCATGTTTCCCCGGGGGCGCGGCCGCGAGGACACCGACGCCCTGGTCGCCACCGTTCTGGAGCGGGTCGGGCTCTCCGACCTGGCCGACCGCGACGGCCGCCTGCTCTCGGGCGGGCAGCAGCGCCGCGCGACCCTGGCGGTGGGCCTGGCGATGCGCCCCTCCCTCCTGCTGCTGGACGAACCCACCTCCAGCCTGGACACGGCGAGCCGGGAGGCGGTCATCGCGATGCTGGACACCCTCGCCGACACGATCCGATGCACGGTCGTGGCCACCCACGACATGCACCTGGTCGCCGAGTGGGCCGAGCGCGTGCTGGTGCTCGACGGGGGCCGGTTGGTTGCCGACACCACGCCGGCCCGGCTCTTCGTCGCCGAGGAGCTGATGGCGGCCGTGGGGCTGGTGGCGCCCCAGGTGACCCGCCTGGGCGCGCGGCTGGGGATGAGCCCCCCTCCGCTGTCGGTGGACGGACTCCTGGCGCGGCTCGCCCCGGTGGCCGCGGGGACGGACGAGGAGAGGAGGGAGCATGCGTAAGGACCGCGACAAGCTCTCCGTGGAGTGGGTCAAGCTCGAACTCCTGCGCACGGCCTACGCCACGCGCGGCGGCCTGCTGGCGCGCCGGGACCCCCGTTTCGTCATCGGCTGGTACCTGCTGCTGGCCGTCGTCCCCTGGTTCACGCACAACCTCACCGTGCTGGCCGGGCTGTTCGCGGTGTGCGCGGCGGCGGTCGTCCTGAGCAGGGTCGGCCCGCTGATCCTGGGACTGTTCGTCATCGGGTTCGCCGCGGAGGGGCTGTACCTGTTCGTCGCCGCGTGGTTCTTCGGGGGCGACACGAGCACGGTCCTGGCCCTGGCCGAGCTGACGCTGAAACTGTCGACGATCAGCCTGGCGAGCATGGCCGCGTTCGTCTCCCTGGACCCGGAGAAGCTGTCGGACGCGCTGCTGAGCCTGCACGCGCCCGCGATGCTCAGTTTCGGCGTGAGCTACGGGTACCGCATGCTCCCGGTGCTGATGGAGGAGTTCCACACGGTGGTCGACGGGCACCGGCTGCGGGGGGCGCCGCTCACGTCGCGGGGGTTCCTCGGCTGGCGGGTGGTCGACCGGACCGCGCGCACGGTGGTGGAGGCGTTCTATCCGCTCATGCTGAACACGGCCAAGCGGACCAGGACCACCGTGGAGGCGCTGGAGACGAAGGGGTTCACCTACGCGGGGGAGCACCCGGACGGGCGGCGGATTCGCTTGGCCTACCTCCGCTGTGACGGGGGAGACGTGGCTCTCCTCCTGGTGACGCTGGTGCTGGTGGTGGCTTGTTTCTGGGCCGGGCACGCCTTCCCCGTGTACGGGAACGCCGGTTAGGCCGGGTTGGCGAGGAAAGGCCAGGTGGTTTAGGTTAGGCTTGCCTTTGTTGGTCTAGGCTTGCCTCGGGAGTCCCACATGCCACGCACATCACGGCCTTTGCAGGTCTACCCCATCGTGCTGCGTCGTACGAGCGTGGCCCGCATCGTCGACGTCACCCCGAACATGCGGCGGATCACGCTGACCGGCGACGAGCTCTTCGCCGGGACCATGGGCGGGGGCCACGAGCGCCCGCCGTTCCGCTCCAACGGGTTCGACGACCACATCAAGATCGTCGTCCCCGCCGAGGACGGGACGGTGCCGCACATCGGCACCCAGGAGGAGCAGCGCTTCGCGTGGAGCCCCGAGGGCTTCGCCCGCACCCGCGACTACACGGTGCGTGCCTGGGACCCGGATACGGGCACCCTCGACATCGACATCGTCCGCCACGACCACGGCCTGGCCTCCTCCTGGGCGCTGCGCGCCCAGGAGGGGGACACGCTCCACTTCGCCGGTCCCAAGTCGTGCGCCCTGCGCAACGACGAGGCCGAGTGGCACCTGCTGGCGGGCGACGAGACGGCGCTCCCGGCGATCGGCCGCTGGCTGGAGGAGGCGCCCGAGGGCACCCGCGGACACGTGATCGTCGAGGTCCCCACCGCCGAGGACCGCCAGGAGATCGAGACCGCCGCCGACGTCGACGTCGAGTGGCTGGTGCGCGACGGCGCCCCCGCCGGAACCGGCACGCTGCTGTTCGAGGCCGTGTGGCGCGTGGCCGTGCCGGAGGGCCGCGTCTACGCCTGGGTCGGCGGCGAGGCGATGACGGTCGCCCCCATCCGCCGTCACCTGCGCAAGGACCTGGGGCTGCCCAAGGAGGACGTCGAGGTCGTCGGATACTGGCGCCGGCCCAAGGCCGCGGGCGCCGACGAGGCGGGGACACACGACGCATCCGGTACCCCCGCCGCCCCCGAGGGCCCCACCCCGCGCGAGCTGCTCCACGACGTCCACGAGATGAGCGAGCTGGGGCCGCCGGTCGTCACCCGCGCCGCCGTCACACTGGGGATCTGCCCCCTCATCGCCTCCGGCACCACCACGGCCGACGGGCTCGGCAGGGAGACCGGCGTGGAACCGGAGCGCCTCGCGTCCCTGCTCGACGCGATGACCGCCCTGGGGCTGGTCGAGCGCGACGGTGACCACTACCGCAACACGGCGCGCGGCGGGGTCCTCATGGACGACGCCCCCCTGGAGGCGCTCTCCCTCGACAACCCCGCCAACCGCGAGGCGCTCGCGCTCGTCGACCTCGTCGACGTGCTGCGTTCGGGCCGCCAGGCCCCGCGCCTGGGAACGGCCTCCTGGCGCGAGCGGCGGTCCGCCGACGAGGCGCTCGACACCGTCCACCAGGACCGGGCCGCCGAACAGCTCCAGTTCGTCGCCGAGCCGCTCGCGCAGCTCCCCGTGGTCGCCGGTGCCCGCACCCTTGCCGTCTTCGGCGACGCCGCACCGTACGCGGCCGCGCAGATCGCGCGCGGACGGACCGTGCAGCTCCCGGGGGCCGACGCCTCCGCGTGGCCCGGACACGACTGCGCGATCCTCATCGGGGCACTGGAGGGCAGAACCGACGACGAGGTGCTCGCCCTGCTGCGCACCGTCCTCGCCGCCGGTCCCGCACTCGTGATCGCCGAACCCACATCCGACAAGGCCGCCGCCGACGACCACGCCGCCGAACGCGCCCTGGTCAGCCTCGCGGTCACCGGTACGGCCCTGCGCACGAGCGACCGGATCGGTGGGCTCCTGCGTGCCGCCGGAGCGTCCACCGTCGAGACCGCGATGCTCGGCTGGGGTTTCGGGCCCTATGGAAACGTGGTCATCGCCCGTGCCTGAGACCGCCCCCACCGCTCCAGCAGGCGAGGGGCGGGCCGCAGCCGTGCCCACCGAGGGCCGCGCCGCCCGCCCCCGCATGCCGCCGGTCCTCCTCGGGCTGGCGCTCGCCTTCGGCATGAGCCTGTTCGTGGGTGCCGAGTACGTCTCACCGGCCCGTGTGCCACCGCGCTCCTCGGTGAGGGCGACCGCGAGGCCGAGATCCTGGTGTTCGAGTACCGGCTGCCCCGGGCACTCGCCGCGGTCACGGTCGGAGCGGCACTGGGCACCGCCGGAGCCCTCATCCAGGCCTACACCCAACCCCCTCGCCGACCCCGGCATCCTCGGAGTGAACGCCGGGGCCACCCTCTTCGTGGCCCTGGCGACCCTCCTGGGCCTGCCCGCCACGATCGGATCGCTCGTCTGGCCCGCCCTCGGAGGCGCCTTCTTCGCCACCAAGGCCGTCCAGCACGCGGTCCCCGACAAGTCCTTCCCCGTCGGCGTCGCCACGGTCGCGGTCGGCGGCCTCTACCTCATCACCCTCCTCGTCCGCGAGAACCGGAAGGGAACCCTGTGAGCACACCCCCCGGCGAGGCCCGTCTGCGGGCCGACGGCATCACCATGGCCTACGACAAGCGCGTCATCGGCGAGGACCTGACCGTCGACATCCCCGACGGCGAGTTCACGGTCATCCTCGGCCCCAACGCGTGCGGCAAGTCGACCCTGCTGCGCTCCCTGGCGCGCCTGCTCAAGCCCGGCGCGGGGACCGTGTACCTCGACGGCAAGGACATCCACGCCCCGCGCGCCAAGGAGGTGGCGACCCGGCTCGGCCTGCTGCCGCAGTCGGCCACCGCCCCCGCCGGCATCTCCGTGTTCGACCTGGGCGTCACCCCCGTCGGCCAGAGCCAGTACCAGCCCGGCATCGTTCCCGAGGACCTCGTGGACGACTTCGAGGCGGTCCCCGTCGTCGCCGAGGGCGTCGAGCCGAACCTGGAGGAGATCGCGGGCTTGGAGCCCGACCTCATCCTCGCCCCGAACGTCTACGAGGAGGAGGTCGTCGAGCAGCTCCAGGCCGTCGCCCCCGTCTACATCCCCACCCCGCGCGGCGGTGACCGCGCCAAGTGGTTCCAGCGCACCGAGGAGGTCGCCGACGCGCTCGGCGTCCCCGAGAAGGCCGATGAGCTCGCCGCCGACTTCGCGGCCCGCCAGCAGGAGATCGCCGACACCTACGCCGACGTGATCGACGGCACGACGATCGGCGTCATCGGCGCCTTCGAGGAGAACAGCTTCTACGCCTGGGGAGAGGAGAACATGAGCGGCACCCTGCTCGTGCCGCTCGGCTTCACCTGGTCCGCGCAGGAGAACGGGGCCGAGCCGGAGGCCACCGTCTCCAACGAGAGCCTCGACTCGGTCGTGGGCGACGTCGACGTCCTCTTCTACGACTCCGACCTGCGCGGCGAGGTCAACCCGTTCATGGCCGACCTCCAGGCGACCACCCTCTACCAGGGGCTCCCCGCCGTCCAGGACGGCCACGCCTACCCGGTCGGGAAGAACACCGTCGCCGGCTACACCGACGCCAACTACACGCTCGACCGCGTGGTCGAGGCCCTGGAAGACCTCCAGGCCTCGTAGCGGCCGATCCACTCAACGTGCGGGCCGCCCTTCCCCGGCGGCCCGCACGCCCCATGCGCACGGGCCGACCCACCCGTACCCGTCAGGTAGAATCTCTTCCGTTGCCTGCGCAACACGGGGCTATGGCGCAGTTGGTAGCGCGCCTCCATGGCATGGAGGAGGTCTGGGGTTCGAATCCCCATAGCTCCACTCGACTCCGAGACGACCCTGCTCGCGCGTGACCGCGTTCGCCGGGTCGTCTCGTCGTTTCCTCTGGGGGCGACCCCCAGACCCCCGGTGCGGGGCTTCGCCCCGCGGGTTCGAGTGACGTCCCGTCAGGTCCACGGACTCGGGACGACCCTGCTCGGGGGCCTTCGGCCGCCTCGCCGGGTCGTCCTTCGTGTCTTTCGGGGGTACCCCCGGACCCCCCGGGGTACCCCCCCTGTGGTTCTGGCCGCGTCGGTCGGCGGGGCGCGCTCCTGCATCGCGGGGCTTCGCCCTGCGGGCTGTCCGCTCTGTTCGCGGGCGTCTTCCGGTGTGCCGCTCGGCCGTCGCGCCTCGCGGTCGGGGTGGGCGGGACTCGTTGGTCACTCTTGGTAGTTAAATCATCGCTCTGGATGTACATTCATCGCTGAACGTCCCGCACGTCCGGGACGCACCACCCGCAGCCGTGAATCGGAGTCCAGATGCGCCGTCGCTGTGCGCTCGTGGCCGGGGCAGTCCTCGCCGCGTTGACCACCACCTCAGCCGCCGCTCCACCGGAGGAGGGACCGGGGCCGGAGACCGCCCTCCAGCAGGGGACGGTCACCAGCGGGGGAGAACCCCTGGGCGGTGCCGAGGTTCGCCTCTACCGGGCCGGGGACGGGTGGGACGACCCGGCGGCCGTCCTGGGGACGGCCCGCAGCGCTCCGGACGGGCGCTTCGAGATCGACTACCACCGACCCTCCGCCCCCGGGTCCGTGCTCTACGTCGTGGCGGAGGGCGACCCCGTCGGCTACGGGTACCGGGCCCAGGGCCGCGACCCCGTCCGGCTCACCGCGGTCCTTCCCGCTTCCCGCCGCTCCCGCGTGGTGGTCAACGAGCGCACGACCGTGGCCACCGCCTTCTCCATGGCCCAGTTCATGCAGGGGGCGCACATCGCCGGGCCCCGTCCCGGTCCGCAGAACGCCGCTCTCACGTCGCGCAACCTCGCCGACGCCAGGACCGGAGGGATCGCCCGGGTCCTGGCCGCCCCGCCCAACGGAGACCGCACCTCCACCCTGCGCACCTTCAACTCGCTGGCCAACCTCCTCGCCAGTTGCGCCGGCCCCGACTCCTGCGAGCGCCTGTTCCGTCTGGCGCGGGCCCAGGGCCAGCCCCCGGCCCGGGACACCCTGCAAGCGGCGCTCAACATCGCCCATGCGCCCGGCCACCGGACCGGGGCCCTGTTCCGGGCCTCGCGGACCCAGCGGGTGTTCGCCCCCGCGCTGGGGTCGGCACCGGACGCCTGGACCCTGGCCCTGAGCTACGTCGGCACCGGGCGCGAACTCGACGGGCCGGGCAACGTGGCCTTCGACGCCGACGGCAACGCCTGGATCATCAACAACTACGAGTTCGGCGCCGATCCCCGGGAGACGGTGTGCGGTGCCGAGCAGGTCGTGAAGTTCACCCCGGACGGCAGGAACGCGCCCGGCTCACCCTTCGGGGGCGGGGGCGTCTACGGCGCGGGCTACGGGGTCACCTTCGACCCGCGCGGAGACCTCTGGGTCGGCAACTTCGGCTTCCAGGGCCGCGGCTGCGAGAAGGACCAGGACCTGCTCTCCCGCAGCGTCTCCCAGTTCAGCTCCGAGGGGCTGCCGCTGTCGCCGCCGACGGGCTGGCGGGTGGGCGGTATCGATCGCCCCCAGGGCACCGTCGCCGACCGCAGCGGCACCGTCTGGCTGGCCAACTGCGGCAACGACACCGTGACCCGCATCCCGGGAGGCGACCCCCGTGACGCGGAGAACATCGATCCGGGCTCCGAACTGCTGGACACGCCGTTCGACATCGCCATCGACACCGAGGGCCGGGCGTGGGTGACCGGCAACAGGACCTCCAACGTCCTGGCGCTCGCCCCCGACGGCACACCGGTCGCCTCGGTCGAGGGCGGCGGGATCGACGCCCCCATGGGCATCGCCTCCGACAGCCTGGGCAACGTCTGGGTGGCCAACTCCGGCATCATCCAGCCGCCCTGCGGCGACATCAGCGTCGAGGACTTCCTGGAGTCGGTGCTCGATCCCCAGGCGGAGGCCTCCGTCACCGTGGTGGACGCCCAGGGCCGCACGCCGGACGGCCCCTTCGAGAACGGGGGCCTGCACATCCCGTGGGGCATCGCCGTCGACGGCGCCGACAACGTGTGGGTCGCTAACTTCGGCGGCCAGCGGTTGGCCCACCTGTGCGGGGCCGACGCCTCGTCCTGCCCGCCCGGGCACCGCACCGGCGACCCGATCTCCCCGGCCGGCACCGGCTACACCAGCGACGCGCTCGTGCGCAACACCGGGGTCCAGATCGACCCGTCCGGCAACGTGTGGCTGGCCAACAACTGGCAGACGCGGCCGCGCCTGACCAACCCGGGCGGTCACGAGATGGTGGTGTTCGTCGGCCTGGCCGAGCCGGTCGAGGCGCCCCTGGTCGGTCCGCCGCAGCGGCCCTGACCGGACCCGGCACCGCACGGCACGGCCTCCGCCCATCGGGGCGGAGGCCGTGCCCCGTTCCTTGACCCGAGGGCCCTCCCGGATGCATAATCAACAAGAAGGTTGATCAACTAAGAGATTGAATACGCAGATGGCGGATGACCCGTTGAGTCGCACGTTCGCGGCGCTGGCCGATCCCACGCGCCGGGCACTGCTGGCCCGGCTCGCGCGCGGTGAGGCCACCGTCAACGAGTTGGCGGAGCCCTTCCCGATCAGCCTCCAGGCGGTCTCCCGGCACCTGAAGGTGCTGGAGGCGGCCGGACTGATCAGCCGGGGCCGGGACGCGCAGTGGCGCCCGTGCCGGCTGGAGGCCGCCCCGCTGGAGCGCGCCTCGGTGTGGATCGAGCGCTACCGCGACCGGTGGGAGGACCGCTTCGAGCGCCTCGACCAGGAGATCCGCCGCATCCAGGACGGCAGCGAGAAGGGAAACGACCATGAGTGACCTGCAAGTGATCATCGAGCCCGGCCGACAGGACGTCGTCATCAAGCGGAGCTTCGACGCCCCGCGCGAGACCGTCTTCCGGGCCATGACCGAACCGGAGTACCTGGCCCGCTGGTGGGGGCTCAGGGAGACCGAGACCGTCGTGGACCGCGCCGACGTCAGGCCCGGCGGGTCCTGGCGGTTCGTGGAGAAGGCGCCCGACGGCGCGGAGTACGCCTTCCACGGCGTGTACCACGACGTGGCCGCCCCGGAGCGCCTCGTCCAGACCTTCGAGTTCGAGGGCACCCCCGGGCACGTGCTCCTGGAGACCCACCGGCTGGAGAGCGAGGGGAGCCGTACCCTCTACACCGTGAGGTCGGTCTTCCAGTCGGTGGAGGACCGCGACGGCATGGTCGCCGCAGGGATGGAGTCCGGTACGACCCAGTCCCTGGACGCGTTGGAGGAGGTCGTCGCCGCCCTGGTCTGAGCGCCGCGGTCCGGTCGGCCCCGCGGCGGGGCCGACCGGACCGGCCCTGTGGACACCGGCCCGTCCGTCGCCCCGGGCCGGTACTGTCAATCCGTGGCAGATCTCCCCGACGTCCCCACCCTGCTCGACGCGGCCGTCTCCGCTCTGGGCGGCACCCACCGCGAGGGCCAGCGGACCATGGCCGACGCCGTGACCGACGCGGTCCGGCGGCGCGAGCACCTGGTGGTCCAGGCCGGCACCGGCACCGGAAAGTCCCTGGCCTACCTCGTGCCCGCGGTCAGACACGCGATGGCCGAGGAGACCACCGTGGTCGTCTCCACCGCCACCATCGCGCTCCAGAACCAGCTCATCGAACGGGACCTGCCCAGACTGGCCGCCGCGCTCGCCCCCCTGCTGCCGCGCGAGCCCACCTTCGCGGTGCTCAAGGGGCGGCGCAACTACCTGTGCCGCAACCGCCTCCACGCCGCCGACCACGAGGCCGAGGACGCCGAACTCTTCGACCCCCGGCAGTTGTCCGCGCTCGGACGCCAGGTGGCGCGCCTGCACGAGTGGGCCGAGGAGACCGTCACCGGCGACCGCGACGAACTCGCCCCCGGGGTCGGCGACCTGGCCTGGCGCCAGGTCTCTGTGGGCGGAAACGAGTGCATGGGCGCCCGCGCCTGCCCCTTCGGCCAGGAGTGCTTCGCCGAGTTCGCCCGCGAGGCCGCCCGAGGTGTGGACGTCGTCGTCACCAACCACGCCATGCTCGCCATCGACATGACCCAGGATGGCCGCCTCCTGCCCGAGCACGACACCATCGTGATCGACGAGGCGCACGAACTCGTCGACCGCGCCACCTCCGTGGCCACCGCCACCCTCACCGAACGCGCGGTGGCCACCGCCGCCAAGCGCGCCGGCCGCCTCGTCGAACCCGGGATCGGCGAGCGGCTCACCGAGTGCGCCGAGGGCCTCGGCCTGATGCTGGCCGACGCCCCCGAGGGTCGGATCGACCACATCGACGACGGCCTGGCCGGGGCCGTCGCCGCCGTCCGCGACGCCGCGGCCGCCTGCGTCAGCGCAGCCGGCCCCGCCACGGGGGAGTTCGACCCCGACACTGCCAGCGACCGCAAGATGGCCCTGGCCGCCCTGGAGGAGGTCCACGACGCCGCCGTGCGGGTCCTGGAGGCGTTCGGCCCCCCGCTGCGCGAGCGCACCGAGGTCTGCTGGCTCACCAGGTCGCCCTCCCGCCCGCCCTCCCTCAGCGCCGCACCGCTGGGCGTGGGCGGCCTGCTGCGCGAGAAGCTCTTCGGGGACCGCACGGTCGTGCTCACCTCGGCCACCCTCGCCCTCGGCGGCACCTTCGCACCCTTGGCCCACCAGTGGGGCCTGGGCCGTGAGGCCGCCCAGGAGGCGGCCGAGCGCGCCGAACGCGGACTGCACCCGGACCCGGGCCCGGAGCGGGCCCCCGACCCCGACGACGACGGACCGCACCGGGCCGCCGGTGAGCCCCGCTGGCGCGGTCTGGACGTGGGTTCGCCCTTCGACCACGCCCGCAGCGGCATCCTCTACGTGGCCACCCATCTGCCTCCGCCGGGGCGCGATGGCCTGGCTCCGGCCTGCCTGGACGAGATCGCCGAGCTCATCGAGGCCGCCGACGGCCGCGCCCTCGGGTTGTTCTCCTCCATGCGCGCCGCCCAGCAGGCCACCGAGGAGCTGCGCGGACGCCTGGAGCAGCCGATCCTCTGCCAGGGCGAGGACTCCACCGGCCAACTGGTCCGCGCCTTCGCCGAGGAGGAGCGGTCCTGCCTGTTCGGCACCCTCTCGCTTTGGCAGGGCGTGGACGTGCCCGGGCCGTCCCTGCAACTGGTGATCGTCGACCGCATCCCCTTCCCGCGGCCCGACGACCCGCTGTCCTCGGCACGCCAGCGGGCGGTCTCCTCCCACGGCGGCAACGGCTTCATGGCGGTGACGGCCACCCACGCGGCCCTGCTGCTCGCCCAGGGCACCGGCCGGCTGCTGCGGTCGACCGACGACCGCGGCGTGATCGCGGTCCTGGACCGGAGGCTGGCCACCGCGCGCTATGGCGGGTTCCTCCGCGCGTCGCTGCCCCCCTACTGGGGGACCACGGACCCCTCGGTGGCCCGGGCCGCGCTGCGCCGCCTCACCGGGAGGACGGCCCCCGAACCGGCGGCGGGGTGAGCGCCGACCCGGTTCCGCGGCCCCGCGTCCGAGGACCGCTCGGCGGGGTGGGCCGGTTCGGCCGGGCACCTCGCCCCGCGCACGGGGGAGACGGCGGGTCGGGGGAGGTCAGCGGGAGCGGTAGCCGAAGAGCCGGACCGCGTAGCCGGGGGAGTCGTCCTCGGGCTCCTGGATGTACCAGCGTTCGTCGTGCTCGCCCACCAGGAGTTCGTTCCACATCATGTCGATGAGCTTGAGCCGGGACACCACGGGGGACTCGGGGTCCAGCACGATGGAGTAGGACTGGTCGGTCAGCCGCTGGGTGACCATGCCCACGGACTGCCCGTCCCAGATCGCGGGGACGGTCGCGTGGCCGACCTCGATACCGCACAGCCTGAGTTGCTCGACCTCCTCCTCCAGAGCCTCGGCGGCCAGGGCGCCGTCTAGGCGCAGGGCGTCCTCCAGTTCGTCCCGCTCCTCGTCGCCGCGCAGGTAGGCGTGGTAGGTGCGGTAGCCGCACGTGCGGCACTTGCGCCAGACGACGCACCGGGCCACCCCGTAGGCGGACTGCGCCTCGCCTACGCACTGGTAGTCGCTCACCCGGCGGACCATGCCGCATTCACAGCACAAGGCAGTGAGATCCTGCTCCATCAGAGTCCCCCCTCCCAGGCGAGTATGCGACGGATGGAGCCCGTAAGGGAACCCGTTCCATGAGGAAGTCGGGGCAAGGTGTTGTCATCAATGCCCCAAATGCCCCGATCTCGGGTTTCGGGTGCGCACGGACACGGCTCTGGCATGTCCGCCGTCACTCGTCCAGGGACAGGCCGCGCTTGTTGCGGGCGCTCCAGTCGCGCATCCGCTGGGGGTACCCGACGATCTGGACGTCGTAGGCGGGGGTCGCGATCCTGCTCGCCACCTTGCGGATGACCTCGGGGGAACCGCACCTGCGGCGGATCCACTCCCCGTCGGTGGCCACCGCCACGGCGGTGGCCCGGGTGGCGAAGGTCTCGGGCTCGACGAAGAACTCCACCCCCACCCGGCTCTCGGCGAACTCGATCAGCGCCTTGATGTCGGAGTCCTCGGAGTCCCGGTCGAAGCGGGCCTTGCCCTTGCGGTTGGCCTTGCGTAGGCCGAAGCGGTCTCGCCATCCCATCGGCGTGCCGTCCTTAGTCTGCGACGTCTCGTCGGGCGGGGGTGTCCTCGGTGCCGCGGCCGCGAACGGCCTCGGCACCGCCGATCCCCCAGAGTCTAGGAGCTGTTTTGAACGCGGTGCCGCGCTACGGGGGTGCCGCGAGGGCGCCCACGGGGCCGCCGTAGGTGCCGAAGGTTCCCGTTCCCCGGGCATCCGAGCACGGACAGAAGCGCAGCGGAGGTTCAAAGAAGCCCAGTCTAGTTCCTCCCCCGCCGGAGGGGCGGAGGGCGGGTCCCCGGAGCGCACCGGTTTCACGCGTTTTCCGGACAGCTCTGTCACCGCGCTGCTACGTTCTGTCTCGCATCGCACTACAGGGGGAGATCATGATGCCGATGTGGACGTGGGCGGGGGAGACCGCGCGCCATCTGCGAAAGATGGGACAGGTCGAACTCGCTGACTCCGTCACGAGTCTGCCCGAGTCGTGTGAGGCCGGGGAGGCGGTCCGCGTGGAGACGGTCGCCCGCTCGGCCCTGCGCACGGCCTGCCGCCTGGCGGCCGAGGCGGGTGAGGCCGAGGCTCCGGCCGTTCTCGGCACGCCGACCCTGGCCTACCTCGCGCACTGGCCCCTGGCCGTACGGGTGGGTGCGCTCGCCGAGGGCAGGAGGGCGATCGACCAGGCCGTCGCCGCCGTGGAGGACGGGCCCGACCCGCGGGAGCACGGCCCGCTGCCGGTGTCCGCACTGGAGACGCTGGCTCGATGCCACGCCAACATCGACGCGGCGGGCACCACGGCTGTGCGCCGCGAACTGCTGTCGGCGCAGCGCCTCGACGGGTGGGAGAACACCCCCGCCTGGCCGTCCCTGTGCCTGGCCCGCACCCACGTCCTGATCGACGAGGGGCGGCCCGACCGGGCCGAGTCCGAGCTGCGCCGCTACGAGCACACGGCCATCGGACCCGCGCTGCTGGGCACCGAGGGGGTGTTCGCCCTCGTCCGCTCCCTGCGCCACCAGGACAAGCACACCGACGCACTGGAGGCCCTGGACCGCCTGGAGGCCGAGATCACCCTGGAGAGGGAGATCGCCGCCGCGGGGACACGGCACGTCGCGCTGGGCCGGTCCATCCGCTTCGAGCGGGCACGGCTGCTGTCCTGGCTGGTCCGCCTGGGGCTGTGCCCCTCCCGGGACGCCATCGGCGTCCTGCCCACGGTGGAGGAGGCCGAGGCCCACCCGAGCTTGCGGCCGGCCTGGGTGGAGGCCGTGGAGAACCTCGTCTGCCAGGGCGCGGTCCGCAACGACTGGCGCCTAGGGGTGCGGGTCACCACCTGGTCGCGCTACTTCGAGCGGGTGGGCGCGCCGCGCCGGGGTGCCGAACTGGCCCTGGCCGCCGCGCGCCTGGCCGTCGGACGCGGGGCGCGCTGGGTGGCGGAGTGCTCGGCGCTCCGGGCCGAGCGTCTCATCGCCGAACTGGGCCGCACTGAGGAGGCCGCCGGGGACCTGGCCGAGGTCCGCTCCCTGGTCGCGGCCATGACCCCGGTCCCGCCCGTGGCGTCCGCCGACCGCATCCTGGACCACCTCAGGGCCCAGCCCGCCGACCAGGTCGACCCCGAGTACCAGGCGGAGCAGGTCAACGCCGCGCTGTCGTCCCTGCCCAGCGACACCCCGCTGCTGGCCGCGCTCGGCCAGGTCGGACGCACACTGATGCTCTCCGACGTGGCCACCGGCCCGCAGTGGCGCCACGTGCGTGAGCGGCCCGGCGACCAGAACGCGGCGCTGTCGCTGCTGGAGACGCTCCTGCACGACAACGACACCGCGGGGGTCCGGGACCTGGTCCGCACGCTCGCCGCGGGGGCGCCCGGCCAGGACGACGAGGGCCGGGCCGCAGTGGTGGGCGTCGGGCCGGTGGAGCCCTACCGGATCGCGCCGGAGGCCGGGACGGCGGTGGCCAGCGCGCGGCCGGCCGGGTAGGCGAGCGCGGCCCCGGGCAATCGGGAGGGCCGTCCGCTGGCCAGGACGGTCACCCGGCCCGGCGCCTCCCTGGGGGGAGGCGCACCGATCCTGCGCAGGGCCTGCGCGGCCACGGCGTCGGCGGCCGTGAACGTGTCCACGGCGCGTCCCAGGGCCGCGAGGGCGCGGTCCCCGACCAGGTCGTAGTGCGTACAGCCCAGGACCACACCCCGGACGGCGTCCGGGGTCCGCTCGGCCGCGTAGGCCAGGGCGTCGGCGATCATCCGCGGGTCGGCGGACTCCACCGCCTCGGCCAGGCCGAGGCAGGCCACGGGGGTGACCTCGACGCCCGAGGCGAAGGTCTCGATGAGCCGGTTCTGGTAGGCGCTGCGGGTGGTCGCCGCCGTGGACCACACCGCGATCGGTCCTCCCGCCGCCGCGGCGGGCTTGATCGGCGGGACCGTGCCGATCACCGGGATCCGCGGTTCGAACTCGGCCCTCAGCGCGGCCAGTCCGTGGACGGAGGCGGTGTTGCAGGGCACCACCACCGCGGCCAGGTCCTCCCGGTCCGAGGCCTCGCGCGCCGCGCGGGCACCGGCCAGGACGCGCCCGATGATCTCCTCCGGGGTGCGCGGGCCCCAGGGCATGTGGTCCGGGTCCATGGACAGGACGAGGTCGGCGTCCGGGCGTGCGGCGTGCAGGGCCGCCGCCGTGGAGAGCATGCCGATTCCGGAGTCAACGAGAGCGATGCGCACGGTTGCAGATTCTATGCCGCGACCGGCCCCGCCGCGCCCTCACGTCCACAGGCGCGAGCCCGAGCCCCACACGCGTTCGGCCTCGTCGAGGAGGCCCTCCCCGCCGACGGCCTCCAACCCGGCGACGGCGCCCAGGGTGAGCAGGACGGACTCGCGGTCGTCGGGGTGGGCGCGGATCAGGTCGTCGCCGGCCGTGTCCAGGTAGGCCAGGCCCACGCGGCCGTCCTGGTAGCGGCCCAGGACGTCTTGGAGGTCGCGGGTCCACTTGCTGAGCCGCTTGGCGGGTTTGCCCAGACCGGTCTGGGCCATCCGTGCGGCGTAGCGGACCCGTTTGGCGGACTTGCGCACCTCGTGCCAGGCCGCGGCCCGCTGTTCGGGGTCCCCCGCGGCGTCGGCGGCGAGCGCTTCGTCGTGGTGGTCCCGCAGGCGTGCGCACGCCCGGGTGATGTCCTTGGCCAAGAGGTCGGTGTCCCCACGCGCCGCCTTCTTGCGCAGCGGCGGCGCGGCGAGCAGCGTGTCGAGTGCGTCGAGGAGGGCGAAGTAGCGCGGGCTGTTGAGGAACGCGTCCACCTCGGACCGGGCCCGCTCCATGCGTTCGTCGAGGTAGGTGAGCCAGGCGCCGCTGCGGTCCCGTCCCACCAGGTGGTCGGGCAGGCGCTCCAGGTGCGCGGTCCAGCGCTCGCGCAGCACCTCCAGGTCCCTGACCTCGCCGAGCACGGCGGCCAGGTGGCGCAGTTCGTCGGTGACGGGGCGGGTCTGGGAGCGCCGCAGGACCGAGCGGAACCCGGTCAGGGCGCTGCGCAGACGGCGGCTGGTCACCCGCATCTGGTGCACGGCGTCCGGCTCGAAGCGGCGTACGAGCGGGTCGAAGGCGAGCAGGCGGTCGGTGTACTGGGCCAGGTGGGCCAGGACCGTCGCGGCGTCGCCCGAGCCCGGGTGCCGCGGGAGCGGGGGCGGCAGCCGGTGGCCCAGCGCCCGGCGCAGCTTGGAGGGGTACTCGGCCGGCCGGGCGCCCGACCGGGTCAGCACAGCGGTGACGCGGTCGAGGTCGGAGCGGTCGCCGTCGGCGAGTTCGGCCTCGACCTCGCGCCAGGAGTCCTCCGCGCCGACGGTGTCGTCGGCGGTGCGGGGCGCCAGGTCGTGGGAGGTCACGTGGTCGTCGGCGACCACGACCAGGGTGGCACCGTCCTCGCCGTCCAGGCGGTGCTCGGTGCGTTCGGTGTCGATCCGGGCCACCGGCAGCAGGGGCGCGCCGCGTGTGGCCGCGGCGGACAGGCCGACGAAGCTCGCGGGCGGTTCGCAGGAGAGGGGAGCGTGCAGTTCGCGGCGGGTGCCCTCGCCCCAGGGGACCTTGAGGTGCCAGCCGGCGTCGGAGCCGCCGGTGCGGCGGCGGCAGGTGATGCCGCGGGCCGCCAGGCGCAGTCCGGCGGTGTCGTAGTAGGTGGCTTCGAGGCGGAAGGCCTCGGAGCGCACGCCGCCCGGGGCGGTCCCGGACAGGTCGGGCAGGTCCCCGTCCATGGCGAACGTGGTCTCGACCTCGACGTGGTCGTTCAACGGCGGCCCCCTCCGCTCGGGGTTCCTTTCGCCTATTCCACCATCGCCGGGTCCGGCGCGGAAGGGTGCGGACGGATCGCCGCTCAAGTGATCCAGGTCACACCATCGGGTGTCGCTGGTAGGGGGACTCTCCAAGCGACACGGACGCAAATGGGGTGGCAAAAATCCGTTACCGGTAGGTAGAACTGAGGAGATCGGCCCGTCCCACACGTTTCGTGTCGGGGGCGGATCACACCATGCCGTGCGTCACGAGCGCCGGGACCGGAAGCGGGAACTGGGATGGCACCTCCACAGCAGGACACGGGTACGAGTGCGGCCGGGGGACGGCCGGGCCTCGCCGCGCACGACGAGGCCGTCCGGCGGCTGCGCCGGGAGTTCCGGGCTCTGCCCGGGGACGCCCCCGTCCGGCTGGCCAAACCCACCTCCAACCTCTTCCGCTTCCGCGAACCCTCGTCGTCCCCGCCGCTGGACGTGTCGGCCTTCTCCGGCGTCATCGGTATCGACCCCGTGGAGGGCCTGGCCGACGTGGGCGGCATGACCACCTATGAGGACCTCGTCGCCGCCACCCTCCCGCACGGGCTGATGCCGCTGGTCGTCCCGCAACTGCGGACCATCACCGTGGGCGGTGCCGTCACGGGGCTGGGCATCGAGTCCACCTCCTTTCGCAACGGACTGCCCCACGAGTCCGTCCAGGAGATGGAGATCCTCACCGGATCGGGTGAGGTCGTCACCGCCACCCGCGACAACCGGCACGCCGACCTGTTCCACGGCTTCCCCAACTCCTACGGCACCCTCGGCTACGCGCTGCGCCTGCGCATCGAGCTGGAGCCCGTCTCCCCGTACGTACACCTGCGCCACCTGAGGTTCCACGACGCGTCCGAGGCCATGGCCGCCCTCGAACGGATCTGTGGCGCCGCCGAACACGACGGGCGGCCCGTCGACTTCGTGGACGGGGTGGCCTTCGGCCCCGACGAGCTCTACCTCACCCTCGCCCGCTTCACCGACCACGCGCCGTGGACCGGCGACTACACCGGAACCGGCGTCTACTACCGCTCCATCCGCGACTACGCCGGGACGGGGCCGGGCGACTACCTCACCATCCACGACTACCTGTGGCGATGGGACACCGACTGGTTCTGGTGCTCCCGTGCCTTCGGTGCCCAGCACCCCCTGGTCCGCCCCCTGTGGCCGCGCGCGCTCAAGCGCTCCGACGTCTACCGCAGGCTCGTCGCCTGGGACCGGCGCACCGACTTCTCCCGGCTGCTCGACCACTACCGCGGCAGGCGGCCCCGGGAACCGCTCATCCAGGACGTCGAGGTCGGCGTCGAACGCGGCGCGGAGTTCCTCGACTTCTTCCACACGCGGATCGGCATGAGCCCCGTGTGGATGTGCCCCCTGCGGCTTCGGGAACCGGCCTCCTCCGGGGCCGCCGACGGGCACGTGTGGCCGCTCTACCCACTGGAGAGCGACCGCCTGTACGTCAACTTCGGCTTCTGGGGACTCGTCGACATGGCACCCGGCCAGCGCCGGGCCCACCACAACCGTCTCGTGGAGGAGGAGGTCGAGCGCCTCGGCGGCCACAAGTCGCTGTACTCGGACGCCTTCTACACCGAGGAGCGCTTCTGGCGGCTCTACAACGGGTCGGCCTACGCCCGCCTCAAGGCGGACTACGACCCCGACGGCAGGCTGCTCGACCTGTACGCCAAGTGCGTACGCAACCGCTGACACCGAGAAGGACCAAGGACGAGCCGGGCCGGTCCTCCGCCGGGGCCGGGCCCGGGAGAGTGAGGACGAGAACATGCGGCTTGCCGAGATCTTCGAGCGGGTCGTCGGCCCCGACGCACCCATCCGCTTCACCGCCTACGACGGCAGCGAGGCCGGTCCCCCCGACGCCGAGAACACCCTTCGCGTGCGCACACCGGTCGCCGTCAACTACCTCGCCCAGTCGCCGAACGCCGTGGGCCTCACACGCGCCTACGTGTCCGGGCACCTGGACGTGGAGGGCGACATGTACACCGCCCTGCGGTCCATGGCCCGCTTCACCCTGGAGAACGGCCGCGCCCCGGGGGCCGGGGACCTCCTCCGAGTGGCCCGCTCCGTGGGGTGGGTCAAGTTCGTCAACCGGGTCGCCCCGCCTCCGCAGGAGATGCGCCAGAGCAGGCTGACACGCCTGGGCTGGCGGCACTCCAAGGAGCGCGACGCCGAGGTCATCCACCACCACTACGACGTGTCCAACACCTTCTACGAAATGGTGCTGGGACCGTCCATGGCCTACACCTGCGCCGTCTTCGGCGACGCCGAGGAGTCCCTGGAGAGCGCCCAGTTCCGCAAGCACGACCTCGTCGCCCGCAAGCTCGGGCTGGAGAGCGGCATGCGCCTGCTCGACGTCGGCTGCGGCTGGGGCGGCATGGTCATGCACGCCGCGCGCGAGTACGGCGTCAAGGCGCTGGGCGTCACCCTGTCCAAGCAGCAGGCGGAGTGGGCGGCCAAGCGCATCGCCCAGGAAGGGCTGTCGGACCTGGCCGAGGTCCGCCACATGGACTACCGGGACGTCCCCGACGGCCACTACGACCGGATCAGCTCGATCGGCCTGACCGAGCACATCGGCGCCGACCGACTGGCGCCCTACTTCGCCTCGCTCCACGACAAGCTGGTCCCGGGCGGGCGCCTGCTCAACCACTGCATCACCCGGCCGCGCAACGACCTCAAGCCCCTCAACCCCCGGGGCGTCATCAACCGGTACGTCTTCCCCGACGGTGAACTGGAGGGTCCCGGGACCATCCAGACGGCGATGAACGACGCCGGGTTCGAGATCCGCCACCAGGAGAACCTGCGCGAGCACTACGCCCTCACACTCCGGCGCTGGGGCGCCAACCTGGAGCGGAACTGGGGCGAGGCGGTCGCCGAGGTCGGGGAGGGCACCGCGAGGGTCTGGCGCCTCTACATGGCCGGGTGCGTCCTGGGCTTCGAGATGAACGTGGTCCAGTTGCACCAGATCCTCGGCGTCCGCCTGGACGGCACCGAGGCGCACATGCCGCTGAGGCCGGACTTCTGACCCGCCCCCGGTGGTCGCCCGTGGGGACTCCGGCGGTTGTGGCTCCCCCGGGGCGGCCGCCACGGCATGATGAGGGCAGGCACACCGACCAGAAGCCACCGTGAAGGGACCCGCAGTGTCCTCCGAAGACCACCCCGCCCCGAGCGGCGGGACGCCCGCAGCCGACCCGTCCGACCAGGTCAAGCGCACGGCCATCGCCCTCGTCGCCGCCTACGCGGACCGCAACCGGGCCGAACTCGACGAGGCGGTCCCCGCGGCGGCCGACAGCGCCGGCGACGTGGTGTCCGAGCTGAAGGTCATCGCGGCCTTCCTCAGCCGCCGGGTCCAGCACACCGGTGTGGTGTGGAAGCCCGCCGACTCGCGCGAGGCCGTCGCCCGCACCGTCGCGGAGATGCTCCCGCCCGAGCTGGAGTTCGCCGTCAGCACGGCCTGGGAGGCCCACTCGGTGGGTGAGGAGGAGGCCGCGGAGCGGTTCGCGGCGGGCGACCCCATGGTCTTCGTGCACATGCTCGCCGCGTTCAGCGCCGCCATCGGCCTAGCCGTGTACAAACGCGCCGAACTCGTGGCCACCCTGCGCCAGGTGACCGGCCTCTCCGATTAGGGAACCCGCCTCCGAGCGCGCCGCGCGGCGCGTACCGGCCGCTCACAACCCGCCCCCGACCAGTTTCTCCCGGACCCGGCGCCAGTCCACGGCGGCGAGGGGGCGGTGGTCCAGGTCCTGGCGCACGGCGGCCATGGTGCGCAGGTCGTACTCGCTCAGCGGCCGCCCGTCGTCGCTGCTGCGGTCGACCAGCGCGTGGACGTAGGCGGACAGGCTCCGCCCGGTGGGGTCGGCCAGCGCGTGCCGCACCGCCCGCTCGCGGAAGCGCGCGTCGTGGGGGAGCCAACTGATGACGACCTCGGTGGGGGAGGGCCCGGCCTCGCTCATCGCGCACCGCCCCCGCTCACCGAACCGTACCCCGGCACGGTCCACACTCCGTTCGTCAGAGATCTCGCCGCCCGGTGCGCCGGGGCAGGTGTGCGGGCGGGCCTGGAGCGGGCCCGCCCGCACACCGCGACCCCTGGGACGCGGGCGGAGGGGGAGCCTCCTAGCGCAGTTCGCGCTTGAGGATCTTCCCGGTGGCGGTCATGGGCAGCTCGGTGCGGAACTCCACGACACGGGGGTACTTGTACCCGGCCAGGCGCTCCTTGGACCAGTCGATGAGCGCCTGCTCGTCGAGGTCGGCGTCCGGCTCGCGGATGATGAACGCCTTGACCTCCTCGCCGTGGGTGTCGTGCTCGACGCCCACCACGGCGGCCAGGCTGATCTCCGGGTGGGTCATCAGGACCTCTTCGACCTCGCGCGGGTAGACGTTGTAGCCGCCGCGGATGATCATGTCCTTGGAGCGGTCGATGATGAAGTAGAAGCCCTCCTCGTCCCGGCGGGCGATGTCACCGGTGCGGAACCAGCCGTTGTTGAGGACCTCGGCGTTGACCTCGGGGCGGTTGTAGTACCCCTTCATCACGCAGTGGCCGCGGACGGCGATCTCGCCCTCGGTCTCGGCGTCGTTCCACTCGGAGTCGATGAGCTTCATCTCCACACCCCACACCGGCAGGCCGATGGAGCCCGTCTTGGCCTTGATGTTGGGGTTGTTGAAGGAGACGATCGGCGAGGTCTCGGACAGGCCGTAGCCCTCCTTGATCCCGATGCCGAAGGTCTTGGTGAAGTCGTCGGAGAGCTGCTGGGGCAGGGAGGAGCCGCCGGAGACCGCGTCGACGACGGTGCTCGTGATCTTCTCCACGTCGTAGGTGCCCGGCTCGGCGGACTGCACGGCGGTCAGCAGGCCCCAGTACATGGTGGGGACGCCGGCGAACGCGGTCACGCCCTCCTTCTCCATGAGCCTGAGCGCCTCGGCGCCGTCGAAGCGCGGCATGAGGACCATCGTCCCGTGCCGGTACAGCACCGAGTTGAGCATGACGGTCTGTCCGAAGATGTGGAACAGCGGCAGCACGGTGAGGGCGACGTCGCGCCCGTCGGGGGACTTGTCGGCGTTGCGGTCGGCGACGACCGCGTTCAGCAGCAGGTTGTTGTGGCTCAGCTCGGCGCCCTTGGGCCGGCCGGTCGTACCGCTGGTGTAGATGATGACGGCGGTGTCCTCGGAGTCGGACTGCACCGACTCGAACGTGCCGGGCTGTCCGGCCAGGGCCGCCCACAGGGTCTCGGCGCCCTCGATGCTGGACTCGGTCGCGCCGGCCGTGGCGGGCAGGTCGACGTAGAACTCGCAGGAGTCCACGTTGCCGAAGGCCTCGAAGGCGCGTTCGCCCAGGGGGAGCTCGGGGCTGCCGGCGAAGGCGAAGATCGCCTTGGCCCCGGAGTCCTCCAGGTGGTACTGGATCTCCGGAGCGGTCAGCAGCACGTTGAGGGGGACCACGACCGCGCCGACCTTGAGGGCGCCGAAGTACACGAAGGGGAAGTAGGGGGTGTTGGGGCTGGCGAGCGCGATGCGGTCGCCGGGCTGGACGCCCCGGGAGGCCAAGAGGTTGGCGACCTGGTTGGCGATCATGTTGACGGTCGCGTAGTTGAGGCGAACGTCGCCGGAGATCAGACAGTCCTTCTCCGGAACCGCGCGGGCTCCGTCCTCCAGGATCACGGACAGGTTGAGCATTGAGGGGGCCTCCCGCTACATGGTGAGGAAAGATTCGGATGTGTTCCGAATCTCGTGTTCCGCGTCACTGGTACGGAAGGGTAACAAACCGGTTGGTCGGTTTGGCTGCCCGCTACGCAGTTGAAACCTAACAGTGTTCGGAAGGGGGCGCCAGGGCAGCCCGGATCCCCGCCGTCCACAGGCACGTGGTATCCGTTCGTCGCCGTCCGCCGCGTGGCGCTAACCTGGGGGCGAACGCGAGTGACCCGCGGCACCGTCGCCACGGGCCCTCACTCCGTGCAATCCACCCGAGAGACCGGTTAGGGAACATTCACCGATGACAGCGGTAGACGGCGACCACAGGACGGGCGACACCTACGACGCCCGCGCCCTCCAGGACAAGTGGCAGGCGCGCTGGGCCGCCGAGCTCCCGTTCCAGGCCGACGAGGAGGCGGGGGACGAACGCCCCCGCAGCTACGTGGTCGACATGTTCGCCTACCCCTCCGGCGACCTGCACATGGGCCACGCGGAGGCCTACGCCATCGGCGACGTCATCGCCCGCTACCGGTTCCAGCGCGGCGACAACGTCCTCCACCCCATCGGATGGGACTCCTTCGGCCTGCCCGCAGAGAACGCGGCCATCAAGAACGACTCCCACCCCGCCGAGTGGACCTACGCCAACATCGAGACCCAGGCGTCCTCGTTCCGCCGCTACGGCATCGGCGTCGACTGGTCGCGCCGCCTGCACACCAGCGACCCCGAGTACTACAAGTGGAACCAGTGGCTGTTCCTGCGCTTCTTCGAGCGCGGACTGGCCTACCGCAAGGACGGCCGGGTCAACTGGTGCCCCAAGGACCAGACCGTGCTCGCCAACGAACAGGTCGTCCAGGGCCGGTGCGAGCGGTGCGGCTCCGACGTCGTGCGCCGCAGCCTGAACCAGTGGTACTTCAAGATCACCGACTACGCCCAGCGCCTGCTGGACGACATGGACCAGCTCGACGGCGGCCGCTGGCCGGACGAGATCCTGGCCATGCAGCGCAACTGGATCGGCCGATCCACCGGCGCCGACGTCCACTTCCGGATCGAGGGCCGCGACGAGCCGGTCACCGTCTTCACCACCCGCCCCGACACCCTCTACGGGGCCACCTTCTTCGTCGTGGCGGCCGATGCCGACCTGGCCGACGAACTGTGCGCGCCCGAGCAGCGCGAGGCCTTCGACGCCTACCGAGCCGAGGTCGCCAAGCTCTCCGACATCGAGCGCCAGGCCACCGAGCGCCCCAAGACCGGCGTATTCCTGGGCCGCCACGCGATCAACCCGGTCAACGGCGAGCGCATGCCCGTCTGGGCCGCCGACTACGTCCTGGCCGACTACGGCCACGGCGCGATCATGGCCGTGCCCGCGCACGACCAGCGCGACCTCGACTTCGCGCTGGCCTTCGACCTGCCCGTGCGGGTCGTGGTGGAAACGGGTGAGCCCGACCCGGCCGAGACCGGGACGGCCACCGCGGGCGAGGGCACCCTGCGCGACTCCGGCCCGCTCGACGGCATGAGCAAGGCCGAGGCCATCGACCGCATCGTCGAGGTGCTGGCCGAGCGCGGCACCGGAGCCGGCACCGTCAACTACCGCCTGCGCGACTGGCTGCTGTCCCGCCAGCGCTACTGGGGCACGCCGATCCCGATCGTCCACTGCCCCTCCTGCCGCGAGGTCCCCGTCCCCGACGACCAGCTTCCGGTCACCCTGCCCGAACTCAAGGGCGCCGAACTGGCCCCCCGGGGCGTCTCCCCGCTGGCCGCCGCCACCGACTGGGTCGAGACCGCCTGCCCCTCCTGCGGCGGGCCCGCCCAGCGCGACACCGACACCATGGATACGTTCGTCGACTCGTCCTGGTACTTCCTGCGCTACTGCTCGCCGCGGCTGGACACAGCGCCCTTCGACACCGACGCCGTCAACAAGTGGGGCCCCGTCGACCACTACATCGGCGGCAAGGAGCACGCCACACTGCACCTGCTGTACGCGCGCTTCTTCACCAAGGTCCTCCACGACCTGGGCATGGTCGCCTTCGACGAACCCTTCCGGCGCCTGACCAACCAGGGCCAGGTCATCAACGAGGGCAAGGCCATGTCCAAGTCCCTGGGCAACGGCGTGGACCTGGGGCAGGAGATCGACACCTACGGCGTGGACGCGGTCCGCCTGACCATGCTCTTCGCCAGCCCGCCCGAGGAGGACGTCGACTGGGCGGACGTGTCCGTGACCGCCGCGCAGAAGTTCCTCAACCGCGCCTACCGGGTGATGTGCGAGGCGGGCGCGGCCGGTGAGCCCGGCACCGACCCCGCCTCGGGCAGCACCGAACTGCGCCGCGCCGCCCACCGCGCCATCGACCAGATCACCTCCCTGGTCGAGGCCCGCCGGTTCAACGTGGCCATCGCCCGCATCATGGAACTGGTCTCCGCCACGCGCCGGGCGATCGACTCCGGCCCCGGCGCCGCCGACCCGGCCGTGCGCGAGGCCGCCGAGTTCACGGCCGTGGCCCTGTCCCTGTTCGCGCCCTACGTCGCCGAGGAGGGCTGGGAGAAGCTGGGCCGCACCGGCTCGGTGGCCGTCGGCAACTGGCCCGAGGCCGACCCCGAGCTGCTGGTCCAGGAGTCGGTCACCTGTGTCGTGCAGGTGCAGAGCAAGGTCCGCGACAAGCTCACCGTGGCCCCCGACATCGATCCGGCGGAGCTGGAGAAGCTGGCCCTGGCCTCGGAGAAGGCCCAGGGGTTCATCGGTGACAAGCAGATCCGCAAGGTGATCGTGCGCGCACCGAAGCTGGTGAACATCGTCGTCGGCTGACCCGTCGGCGCGGCGGTGTCCGGGCACGGCCACCGCCGCGTGCCAGGGACGGCGTGACGACCGATCAGGGAGGCGGTGACCGGATATGCCCCCGTCCGGCGATGTGCGCGGTGCGCTGCTCCGCGGCATCCTCGTCGTGGGCGGAGCCGCGGTCCTGTCCGTCGCGGCGATCACCGGCGGCCTGGTGCTCGCCGCGGACGAGACCGAGGTCCCCGCGGGTGACGTCCACACGTCCGCGCCCTCGTGTTCCGCGGTCCCCGCGGCCGCTGTCGAGGAGGCACTGCCCGGCGCACTGCCCGAGACCGTGGCCTCCGGCCCGCTGCCGGACGGCGAGAACACCGTGTGCGCCTGGACCTCGCTCGGCCGGTCCGAGACCCCCGGCACGCTCCGGGTCGAGTTCTCCGTGCTGCTCACCGACACGGAGCAGGACACCCCCCTCTCCGGAACCGAGCACGCCGGACGCCTCCTCGCCGCGCTGGCCCCCGAACACGGACACACCGTGGAACTGTCCTCGGGGCCCGAGGCCCACGTATGGCTGGAACGCGTCTCCGGAACGGCCGACCTGGCCTTCCGCAGTGACAACCTCCTGGTACGCCTGTCCTACGCCGACACCGCCGGAAGCGGACCCGACCAGGCCGAACAGGCCCGCGAAGCCGTGGTGGCCTTCGCCGAACGACTCGCGGAGGCCCTGTGAACCACCCGTACCAGCGTCCGGTCGTGCCGTCGGTCCAGCCCCGGAGCCGGGGCTGCGCCGCCGCGGTCGTGGTGGTCCTGACCCTGCTGGCGGTCCTGTGCGTGGTCGGCGGGGTCTGGTTCCTGCTGTCCCGGGAGCGTTTGGAGACCGGCCACTTCGAAGCCGCGCCGGTGTGCGCCGAGGGGGAGACCGAGGCGCTCGCGGGCCTCGTTCCCGGCTACGAGCTGGCGTTGGAGGAACCGGTCGGCAACGGGCAGAACGCCTTCGGTGAGGGGTGGCAGTGCCGCTGGGCCACCCCCGAGGGCCAGGGGGAGACCGTACCGGCCTTCGCCACCCTGGTGGTGGTCGCTTCGCCGGGGCCGGGCGGTGTGCTCACTGCCGAGGACAACTTCGCGCACACGACCTCGAACCCCCAGGCCGCGCCGGTGGCGGACCTCGGAGACGAGGCGGCCGCCTGGTACCGGACCGGGGGCTTCCCCGCCGGGTGCGTCGGTGTCCGGGAGTCCAACCTGTACCTGGAGACCTGTTACGGGGCCGCCGCCGACTACGCCGTCAGGAACTCCGTGGACGAGGAACGGGCGATGGAGGGCGCCGAGGAGCTCGCCCGCGCCGCGGTGGCCGCCCTGCCCGGCTGACAGTGTTCATGCGTCCTCGCGACCCTGCCTCCGGCACCTCCAGAACCTCGTGGGCGCCCTCGCGCTGCTACCGGCCGTGGACTGAAGCCGGACGTCTGGAGTTCGGGAGCCCGGTGCGGTATCACCACGCGTCGTCGAGGAACCCTTCCAGAGCGGGCGCCACCTCGGGGGCGAAGGGCCGGTCGGCGTCCAGGACGGTCGCCCCGGGCCCGTCCTCGAACTCCCGGAAGATGTGGTCGGCGCCCGGAACATCGACGCGCTCGGCGTCGCTGAGTCCTGTCATGAGGCGGTCGACCTCATCCCGACTGATCTGGGCGTCCTCCTCGCCCCACAGCACCAGGACCGGGGTGTCCGCAGGCAGGTCCCGGGCCAGATCCACCGGGTCGAAGGCGTCGATCCAGCGCAGGAAGCCGACGTTGTTCTCGGAGAAGATCCCCGTGAGCCCGCCGGCGTCCTCGGGCAGATCCCGGCCGCCGCGCAGGGCGGCCCGCGCCGCGCGCGCGTAGGAGAGCGTGTCGACGGCCTCGGACCCGCCGAGCCGCCCGGAGGCCTCGGCCCGGCGGACCTGCTCGGTGAGCTGGCGGTCGATGACGTCCAGCATGCGGGTGCCCGGCGGGGCGGCCAGAACCAGCGCGGGGGACCCCTCCAGGAGTTCGTGTGCGCGCAGGGCGTACAGGGAGCCCTCGCTGTGCCCGACGATCACCGTGCGCTCGGGGTCCACCTCCGGCTGGGCGAGGAGTTCCTCGTAGGCGGCGGTCATCTGCCGGTCGAAGACCTCCGGGTCCACCTCGGCGTCCGGGTCCAGGCCGCCCAACCCGGTCTCTCCGCTGCCCAGCTTGTCGTAGCGCAGCGAGGCCACACCGGCCTCGGCCAGGACCCGGGAGAAGTTGAGGTTGGTGTCCGCGTCGGGGCGGACCTCGGCGTTGCCGTCACGGTCCGTTCCGCCGCTGCCGGAGATGATGAGGGCGCCGGGCACCGTACCCACCGTGCTGTCGGGGGCGGTGAAGGTGGCGAACACGGCGCCGCCGTCCACGGAGAAGGACAGGTCTCGCGTTCGGCCGTCGACCCCCGGGGACGGTGCCGACCGTTCCTCCGCGGTGCAGGCCGAGGTGAACAGCAGGACGGCGGCGGCCGCGGTCAGGACGCGCAGCCGGGCGGAGGCGGGTGCTGGTGTGGACACAGCCCTCACCTTAGGGCGTGTCCGCCAGGGGATGCGCCCCAGGGCGGGCGCTGTGCCCTCGGACGGTCCTGGGGCGCCCCCAGGGGGCGGGGACGCCGAGACCGATGCTCACACGCGGCGCATGACCGCGACGACCTTGCCGAGGATGGTGGCGCGATCACCGTTGATGGGCTGGTAGGCGCTGTTGCGGGGCATGAGCCACACGTGTCCGTCGTCCTCGCGGCGCAGGACCTTCACGGTCGCCTCCTCATCCAGCAGCGCGGCGACGATGTCACCGTTGTCGGCCTGCGGCTGCTGGCGGACCACCACCATGTCGCCCTCGGTGATGGCGGCGTCCACCATCGAGTCGCCGACGACGGTGAGCATGAACAGCTTCCCCTCGCCGACCAGTTGGCGGGGCAGGGAGAGCACCTCCTCCACCGACTCGTCGGCCAGGATCGGGCCGCCGGCCGCGATCCGGCCCACCAGCGGTACTGAGGCGGCGCGCGGGTCCGCCCCCAGAGCCTCGGGGTCGAAGTGCGTCGCTCCGGAGCGGCCCGGGGTGCGCAGTTCGACGGCGCGGGGGCGGTTCTGGTCGCGGTGCAGGTACCCCTTGCGCTGGAGCACCTTGAGTTGGTGCGCCACACTGGACGGGCTGGACAGGCCGACCGCGTCGCCGATCTCCCTTATCGACGGAGGGAATCCGCGTTCACGGACATAGCGCTGGATGCAGTTCAGCACGCTCTGCTGACGCGCGGTGAGTTTGGGGGCTGCGGGCGTCGTCTCGCTGTCCTCTCCCGTGGGTGAGAGGACGGTGGTGGTTCCGGGATTCTCCTCCGGCACGGCCGGGCCTCCTCGGTGTTCGGTTGGGTCGTGGGCCTGCTTGCGTGAGTGCCGCCACCGGTTCGTGATCGCGCCGGATGTGGTGCCGGGGCGGGGTGAAACCGGAGTGAAATCAACATCAACGTTAGTCGTTGCAGACGGTGATATCAAACAAGCGTTCGAGGTCAGGGAATGGCCTGAACTGACCTGTCCCGTTCCTCTCGCTTACACGTGTACACGTGTACCCGTACCGCTGTCCTGGGAACGCGGGAACTCGTGGTGGGGCCGTGTGGGCGGGGCGTCGGCGAGGGCCTGCGACGGAGCCCGGAAACCCTTGTGGTGCGGCGCTTCCCGGCGTTCTGCGGGGCCTTGGGGTGGATCTCGTGGCATGGGCGTCGACGGTATCCTGAACGGCGGTTTCGGACGTTCCACTCCGCTTCCGAGGGGCTGCCCCCTTCCGCTTCGCTCCCACGGGTGCGGTGCGGGGCGTGAATCGGGGGCACTGGTGTTCGACCACTACATCTGGGTGTGGCGATCGAGGCATTGTCCCAGAAGTTGTGGTTTAGTGGTCTCATGAGGTGTACGCATGGCGAGGGGATCAGGTGATCAGGGGTGCATTGTCCGTTCTGCCGCCATCCGGACACGCGGGTGATCGACAGCAGGTCCACCGACGACGGCGCGGCCATCCGGCGCCGCAGGTCGTGCCCCGAGTGTGAGCGCCGGTTCACCACACAGGAGACCGTGCTCCTGATGGTCGCCAAGCGTTCCGGCGTCACCGAGCCCTTCAGCCGCACCAAGGTCATCGCCGGGGTGCGCAGGGCCTGCCAGGGGCGTCCCGTCTCCGAGGACGCGCTGGCCCAGCTCGGGCAGCGTGTGGAGGAGGAGATCCGCAGCCGCGGCCTGGCCGAGGTCCCCGCCCACGAGATCGGCCTGGCTATCCTCGGCCCGATGCGCGAGCTGGACGAGGTGGCCTACCTGCACTTCGCCAGTGTCTACCGAGGTTTCGAGAGCCTCGCTGACTTCGAGGCCGAGATCGCCACCCTGCGCAGGGAGCGCGAGGCCGACACCGACACGACCGCCACGGCCTGACGCGGGTCCGGCCGCCGACTGGGCTGGTCGGGGAACATGGGGCACCGGAGTGAAGAGGCCCGCCGCACGTCGCGGGCCCGCCGAACCAGAGGCGCCGCGCGGCCGTGGAGCCGCGGCCGCGCGGCATGGGGGGACACGTGCCATGACGGAGACCACCAGCAGCACGACCGCCCGCAAGGGCAGGACCAAGGCCGACGGCAGGACCAAGGGGTTGAGGATGCGGCGCGTCCTCACCACCCCAGGGGTCCATCCCTACGACTCCGTCGAGTGGGAGCGGCGCGACGTCGTCATGACCAACTGGCGCGACGGCACGGTCAACTTCGAGCAGCGCGGCGTGGAGTTCCCCGCCTCCTGGTCGATGAACGCCACCCAGATCGTGGCCGGCAAGTACTTCCGCGGGGCCGTCGGCACCCCCGAGCGCGAGTGGAGCCTCAAACAGCTCGTCGACCGCGTCGTCGGCGTCTACACCGAGACGGGCCGCAAGCACGGCTACTTCGCCGGGGACGAGGACGCCGAGGTCTTCGACCACGAGCTCAAGCACGCCCTCGTCCACCAGCTCTTCAGTTTCAACTCACCCGTCTGGTTCAACGTCGGGACCGCCTCCAGGAACCAGGTGTCGGCGTGCTTCATCCTCTCCGTCGACGACACGATGGAGTCGATCCTGGACTGGTACAAGGAGGAGGGGCTCATCTTCAAGGGCGGCTCCGGGGCGGGGGTGAACCTGTCGCGGATCCGCTCCAGCAGGGAACTGCTCTCCTCCGGCGGAGCCGCCTCCGGACCCGTCTCCTTCATGCGCGGAGCCGACGCCTCGGCCGGGACCATCAAGTCCGGCGGCGCCACGCGCCGGGCCGCCAAGATGGTCGTCCTGGACGTGGACCACCCCGACATCGAGGAGTTCGTCGAGACCAAGTCGAGAGAGGAGCACAAGATCCGCGCGCTGCGCGACGCGGGCTTCGACGTCGACCTGGGCGGCGACGACATGTTCAGCGTCCAGTACCAGAACGCCAACAACTCGGTCCGGGTCTCCGACGCCTTCATGCGTGCCGTGGAGACGGGGTCCGACTTCGGACTGACCTCCCGTACCACCGGTGAGGTCATCGCCACGGTCGACGCCAGGGGGCTCCTGCACCGCATGGCCAGGGCCGCGTGGGAGTGCGCCGACCCGGGCATCCAGTACGACGGCGCCATCCAGGAGTGGCACACCAACCCCGAAGCCGGACGTATCAGCGCAAGCAACCCGTGCTCGGAATATGTTCATTTGGACGATTCGTCCTGCAACCTTGCCTCGATCAACCTGCTCAAGTTCCTGCGCGAGGACGGCACCTTCGACACCGAGGCGTTCACGGCCCTCACCGAGCTGGTTATCACGGCGATGGACGTCTCCATCACCTTCGCCGACTTCCCCACCGAGAGGATCGCCAAGACCACCCGCGCCCACCGCCAGCTCGGCATCGGCTACGCCAACCTGGGCGCCCTGCTGATGAGCACCGGCCACGCCTACGACTCCGAGGGCGGCCGGGCCGTCGCCGCCGCGGTCACCTCGCTGATGACGGCCGCCGCCTACCGGCGCAGCGCCGAACTCGCGGCCGCCGTCGGACCCTACGAGGGCTACGAGCGCGACAGGTCGGCGCACAAGCGGGTCGTGCGCAAGCACGCCGCGGCCAACGGCGACCTGCGCACGGTCACCTCGCTGGAGGGGCCCGTCCACGAGGCGGCCACGCGCGAGTGGGCCGAGTGCCTCAAGAAGGGCGAGCGCCACGGCTGGCGCAACGCCCAGGTGAGCCTGCTGGCACCCACGGGGACCATCAGCTTCATGCTCGATTGCGACACCACCGGGATCGAGCCGGACTTCTCGCTGGTCAAGTTCAAGAAGCTGGTCGGCGGCGGGTCGATGCGAATCGTCAACCGCGCGGTGCCGCGCGCCCTGCGCCACCTCGGCTACCGGGGCGAGCGGGTCGAGGCGATCGTCGAGTACGTGTCCGAGCACGGCCACGTGGTGGACGCGCCCGGACTGGACCCGGAGCACTACCCGGTGTTCGACTGCGCCACGGGCCGCCGCTACATCGAACCGATGGGGCACGTGCGCATGATGGCCGCGGTCCAGCCGTTCCTGTCCGGCGCGATCTCCAAGACCGTGAACGTCCCGGAGGAGGCCACTGTCGCCGACTTCGAGCACCTCTACTTCGAGGGCTGGAAGCGGGGGCTCAAGGCCCTGGCCGTCTACCGCGACAACTGCAAGGTCGGCCA
Source organism: Nocardiopsis sp. LOL_012 (assembly GCF_048060475.1). Taxonomy (NCBI): domain Bacteria; kingdom Bacillati; phylum Actinomycetota; class Actinomycetes; order Streptosporangiales; family Nocardiopsidaceae; genus Nocardiopsis; species Nocardiopsis sp. LOL_012. Next base: position 69,252 of record NZ_JBHMIV010000002.1, read on the forward strand.
GCCTTTGTCCACCGGCTCCGGTGACGGGAAGGACCAGGCGGGCAGGGACGACACGGTGGTCCGCCCGGTCCGCCGCCGCCTGCCCAAGAAGCGCCGCAGCGAGACCACCTCGTTCTCCGTGGGCGGGGCCGAGGGGTACATCACCGCGGGCTCCTACCCCGACGACGGTCTGGGCGAGGTGTTCATGAAGCTCGGCAAGCAGGGCTCCACCCTGGCCGGGGTGATGGACGCCTTCTCCATCGCGGTCTCCGTCGCCCTCCAGTACGGGGTGCCGCTGGAGACCTACGTGGAGAAGTTCACCAACATGCGCTTCGACCCGGCGGGTATGACCGACGACCCCGACGTGCGCATGGCGCAGTCGGTGGTGGACTACATCTTCCGCCGCCTGGCCCTGGACCACCTGCCCTACGAGGAACGCGCCGCGCTGGGCGTGCTGTCGGCCTCCGAGCGCGCGGCGCAGGTCTCCGGGGAGGACTCCGCGCAGGTCGCCGCCCAGGTGGAGTCCTACGCGCAGTCTGCCGCCACCCAGGACGCGGCGGCGTCCGAGCGGGAGCCGCAGCGCGACGGCGATGCGGGCACGGCGCACTCCACCGCGGAGCTGGCCGAGCGCACCCAGGGGTTCACCGCGGACGCGCCGCTGTGCCTGACCTGCGGGACGAAGATGCTCCCGTCGGGCAGTTGCTACGTGTGCGAGGGCTGCGGCGCCACCAGCGGGTGCAGTTAGCCGCTTGGAGGGGGGCGGGAGTGGTACGGATCGGCTTCCGGCAAACAGTGGCGAACTCGATAAGTACGTAGAGTACTTGACGTACTTATTTTAGCGTGTCAGGCTGGAGTCACGATCCGATGGAGGTACCGCCATGGCAGCCGTGCATTACGACAGCTACACCGAGGCCCGCGCGCACCTCAAAGCGCTTCTGGACGCGGCAGAACAAGGCCGGGTCGCCACGGTGCGCCGTGACTCGTCCAGAACCGCGGTCGTGGACGGGGAGAGACTGCGCCGCTATCTCGCAACGGTCACCCCATCGCGTGCACAGGTCGTACCCGAGGCCGGGGGGTGGTCCGTCTTCATCCCAGGGCTGCCGGTCGCTGCCGATGGTGCCTCCTTCGATGAAGCCCTCGCCGAGATGGTCGACGCCCTGCGTGAGTACGCGGAGGACTGGCAGGATCACCTGCTCAACGCCCCCAACCACCAGGAGAACTGGGGGATGGTCCAGTTGATCGCCCTCAGCGATGACGGTCAGTTGTGCGACTGGTTGGCGGGGAGGGAGCGGTGACCTGGCCACAGCCCACCCGAGAAGACCATGACCGTTTCTGCAAGGTGGAGGGGTGGCGGTTGGTGCGGAGCGCCCGAGGACGTTCCAGTACCCATCACGCCACCTATGAACTGGATCTGCCGGATGGTCGGACGCTGAGGACCCGTGTGTCCAGGCCCGTGGACCGGGCTGACTACGGTCGGCGCATGTGGGCGCACATCCTCCGTGACCAGCTCGAGGTCGACGATGCTGTGTTCTGGTCGTGTGTGAGGGACAGCGCCATCCCGGACCGGGGAGTGCCCCGGTCGCCTTCGGGCGCACTGCCCGCCGACCTCGTCCACTTGCTCATCTCCAGGATCGGCCTTGACGAGTCCGAGGTCGCGGCGATGACCAAGGAGGAGGCGATCGGTCGACTCCAGCGATACTGGACGGAAGGGGACTGACCGTTCTTGTTGGCGGGGCGGGAGTGGTCCAGACCTGTGGTTGCTCTGGAGCAGGAGCGGGTAGCACAGCGTCGTCGAGATCGCCCCACCCGCGGAAGGTGGTCCCCATGCTCATCGCAGCGATCCTCCGGGCCAAGGGCGCGGAGGTGGTCGGTGTCGCCCCCGAAACGACCGTCGCGTCACTGCTCACCGAACTCGCCATCCACGACATCGGCGCAGCCGTGGTCACCGAGGGCGGTGCCGTCGTCGGCATCGTCTCCGAGCGCGACGTCGTCCGCGGCCTGCGCAGACGCGGGCCCGGACTCCTCACCGAACCCGTCGCCGCCATCATGACCGGCGAGGTCTTCACCTGCACTACCGAGGACACCGTCGAGGACGTCGGCGAGGTGATGACCCTGCGCAGGTTCCGCCACGTGCCGGTGCTCGCCGGCGGGCGCCTCGTCGGTATCGTCAGCATCGGCGACGTGGTCAAGAGCCGCATGACGGCGCTGGAGAACGACCGGGCGGCACTGGAGGCCTACATCCAGGGCGAGCGGACCTGACCGTTCCCACGGCCTGAGCCCTATTCCGCGCGGCCGTCCCCGGCGGCGACCGCCAGGGCCGCGGTGGCGGCGGCCACCCCCAGTACGGCGGGCCAGGACCCGATCCGTTTCGCCAGCGGGTGCGCCAGACCGAAGGCGCCCACGTACACCCCGGTCAGCGCGAGCGCGGTGCCCGCCCCCGAGCGCCGCCGCCAGGTCTCGAACGCCGCCGCGCCGAAACCCGCCAGGACGACTCCGCCCAGGGGCCGGTTTCCGGTGGCCCGCGCCGCGGTGTAGCCGCCGACGAGCCCGGCCGTGGTCAGCACGGCGCTGGATACTGCGGTCACACGGACCTCCCCGCTCTCCGGCGGTAGCCGGTCGGCCGCCGCCCCACGCACGACGGTAGACCGGAACCCGTCGGCGCCGCCAGTGGGCACGCCCCGTCCGGCACCCGTTCCCACGTCACGCCCGGGGCACGACCCCTGGGTTTCGGACGAGGTTCGTGCCAGAGTTGGTCCCGTCCGTTACGGCCACCGCCACACCGCCACCGGCGTCAGACCGGAACCGTAGAGGTGTGCGCGACGTCGAAGCCGACAGTTTCCCAACTTCTCCAGCAAGGAGCCCACGTCTATGTCGTTCGCGCAGACCGTGAGCGGCGCCGCAGGAGCCATCGTTCAAGGGGCCGACCCCCGCGAGGCGATCACCGACGCCGTGCAGCAGGCCGCAGGCCGGACCGAGGGAGGGGGTGGTCTGGACCCCAGGGACTTCATCGCCGCCCGGGAGCAGGGCGCCTCCGTCGGTACCCGGATCGAGCAGAAGACCACCTCGCTCGACAACGCCGGCGAGGCGATCAACCGCAGCCACTACGAGCGGGGGCAGAGCGGGCCGGTCCACGTCATCTGTCCCATGGTGATCCCGCGCGGCCGCACGCTCCTCACGATGCTCCCCGCGATCGCGCTGCTGGCCCTGGGGCTCGTCGGCACCCTCGTCGTCTCCGCCCAGTCCTCCCTCACCGGCGCCAACCCCCTCCTCAATCCGCTCTTCGGCATCCACTACTGGATCATCACCCTGGCGATCACCGCCTTCATGTGGTGGCGACAGGGCATGGTGATGGTGCCCGAGGGGTGCGAGGCCATCGTCACGCGGTTCGGCAAGCGGGAGGACAACTACCGGCCCGGCCGGGTCACCCTGTTCAACCCGTGGAAGCGCGTGTCCTACATCGTCAACACCACGCGCGAGTACCCCTTCAACGCCCCCATCCGCTCGGCCCCCACCAAGAGCGGCGTACAGGCCTCGGTCGACCTGTTCGTCCAGTTCCGCATCGCGGACGCGACCAGCTTCGTGTACACGCTGGGCGGCGTGCACGGCTTCCAGGAGAAGCTCAACAACGCCATCAGCGAGACCACCCGCAGCCTCATCTACGAGCAGGAGGCCTCGGCCATCTACGACATGGTCGGGGAGAGCACCCACACCCTGCTGGAACAGCTCAACCGCCAGTTCAGCGGGATCGTGGTCCTGACCAGCGCCAACATCACCCACGCCGAGCCCTCCAGCCAGGAGTACCGGATGGACCTGGCGGCGCCGGAGATGGTCCGCGTCGCCAAGGACGCCTACACCTTCGAGTACGAGCTCCAGTTGCGCAAGGAGCAGAACGAGGGCGACCTCAACAAGGAACTGGCGACCCTCAACGAGACCCTCTCCGCCATCCAGGCCGACATCGCCCAGTACCAGGCACAGATGGACACCGCTCTGGAGCGGGAGACCAACCGGGCGCGCGCCCTGGCCCGCCAGCGCTTCGTCGAGGCCGAGTCCGAGGCCAACGCCAACGCGGCGCTCCTCCAGGCGCAGGCGCTCGACATCCGGGCCGTCAGCGCCGCCGAGGCCCCCGAGATCCTCAACTACCGCTTCCGGGAGAACCTCCTGGACAAGCTGGAGGCGGTCGCCGACAGCCTCCCACAGGTCCTGAGGATCGGCTCGGGCGACACCGCCAGCGTCGACTACCTGCGCATCGCCCAGCAGATCATCGGCCAGAGCGAAGCGGCCCTGTTCTCCGAGGAGGACATGGCGGCCATCCGCGACCGCCTGGGCGAGATCACCGGCCGGATCGCCGAACGCGAGCAGGAGATCACCGCGCTCGTCGAGGACCCCGGCACCGAGCGCGGCCGACAGCCGAACGGGGAGGACCCCGGGGAGGACCTGGTGGAGGAGATCCGCCAGTCCGTCTCGGAGGAGGCCATCGACGAGCGCCTCACCGAGAACCCGCAGGGGCCCGCGACCGACGCCCCGGACCAGGGAGGCTTCTAGATGAACCAGTCCGTGAACGCCGGAGGCGGCTCCAGCATCAAGGAGTCCCTCGCCTCCTGGGGCGACCTGGCCGGCCTGCTGCGCGGCGGCGACCAGGGCTCGATCGTCCCCGTCGTCATCCCGCGCGACAACCGCGGCCTGCGCTGGATGGTGCTGGTCTGGTTCGGCCTGTTCGCGCTCGCTTCGGCCCTGGTGATGGCGGTCAACGCCATCACCAGCTCCACCGTGGTCGGCGAGTTCGGCTACAGCCTGCTCGCGCTCCCCACGATGCTCGTCGGGCTGTTCAGCCTCGCCGCCGCCGTGCTGTGGTGGTGGCGGGGATCGATCGTGGAGATCGAGGAGGGCACCCACGGCGTGCTCACCAAGTACGGAGCGATCGTGCGGGCGATCGGCCCCGGCCGCCACTACCTGTGGCACCCGTGGTCGCGGGTGGACTTCGTGGTGGACACCCGCACGGAGATCCCCTACACCGCTCCGGTGGTGGCCTGCCCCACCCGCGAGAACGTGCCGCTGAAGTCGATCGAGTTCTTCCTCAAGTTCCAGATCATCGACCCGATCCGGTTCGTGGCCATCATCGGCGCCAGCAACTTCGACCTCGTGCTCTCCAGCGCGGTCCAGGACGCCATCCGCCAGCGCAGCCGCATGGTCAACACCGAGTCCGCCTACGACCTGCGCGGATCCAACGTCGAGGACATGCGCCGCCTGCTCAACACCAACCTGGAGAAGTACGGGGTGCGGATCACCGGCTGCAACATCCCCGACGTGCAGTTGCCCAACCAGTACCAGCAGCACCTGGCCACCCGGGAGCGGGTCGCCAAGGAGCTCGTCGCCTACGAGCAGGAGTGGGAGCTGACGCGCAAGCGCCGCATCGACACCCTGCTCATGGACATCGAGCGCTCCAAGAAGACCCGCGACGCCAAGATCGTCGAGGTCAACGCCTCCCTCAACAAGGCGCGCAAGGACGTCGCGCAGATGCTGGAGGAGCAGGAGACCGAGGCACAGCGGGTCCGCTACGAGATCGAGACGCACGGCCGCGCCGACCTGGTCGCGGCGGAGAACGAGGCCAAGGCGCAGCGGCGCCTGGCCACGGCCTACCGGGACAACCGGGCCGTGCTGGAGTACGAGCTGGCCCGTCGCCGCCTGGACGTGGGCGCAGTGTTGGCCGAGCGGGCGCCGCGCCCGGTGGTGGTGCAGACCGAGCCGGGGGCGGGTGACTCCTCCGCGCTGTCCACCCTGCTCACCGCGCAACTCCTGCCGCAGATGCTCGACGGGGCGGGGTCTCGGTCCGGCGGCGGCGACACGGCCCGGGAGGCGCTGGACTCGGCGCAGGGCGCGATCGCCGCGGCGGCCGAGCGCCAGCAGCGCATGGCCGACGAGTACCAGCGCCAGCAGAGCGAGCAGATGCGGCAGCAGTTCGAGCGCGGCGAGGGCTACGGCCGCTCCCAGGGGCGCCGCTGACACCCGCCGGGCAACGGGCCCTGGCCGGTACCGGCCAGGGCCCGTGCTCTCACGCGGCCCCGTTCAGTGGTCCACCCACACGTACCAGTCTCCGTCCACGTGTTCGTAGATCCTGGAGCCCTGGCCGGGCACGAACACCCCTTCGGGCAGGTCCTCCTCCGGGCTGTGCGCCAGGCCCGCCGGGGTGAACAGTCCCGCGCCCTCCACCGCGTAGTGTGCGATACCGCCGGAGACCGAGACCTCGCGCAGGGCGTACGAACCGGTGGTGGCGCCCTCCAGGCCCACACGTTCCCCTTCGGTGAGGCCCTCGCGCAGGGACAGGAGTTCGTCGGCGGCGGAGAGCACCCGTGCCTGCAACGGAACTCCGGTGACGGCCAGGCCCAGGGCCGTCGCCGCGATCAGCGGAGGGCAGATCCAGCGCAGCCAGTGGGGGCGGATCACCGGACGGGCCACGGACAGGGCGATCCCGAACCGCAGGGCGCCCATCGCGGCCAGGAACAGCCCACCGGCCAACCCGAAGGAGAAAGCCGCCAGATGGCCGCCGGGGACGCTGTCCTCGAAGAGGAGAACGAGCCCGAGGACACCGCAGGCGGGGATGTAGAGGCGGCCGGGCGGCCGGGACCCCCACTCCGTCAGGCGCTCACCGAGCGTCGGCTTCCCGGCCAGCTCGATCAGTTTGGCGACCGATCCGTCGGACGGGTCGGAACCTGCGGCGGGCATACGCTCCCCTTCGTCGAATCCGCGCGATCGGGACGCGGCCGGGCCGGGGGCCGCACACGGCCGCGCCGCAGTCGCGACGGCCGCGTGAGCACGGCCTTCACCCAAAGGATAGAGCAGCCGCAGAGCGTGCCCGGGCCGTTCCGGGCGCCGGAGCGGCGGGCACCCGAGCCCCGCGCCGAAGGAGGGCCCCGGCCGGGGGAGGCGTCCTTCGCCGTGTCCGCGAGGGCTTGGGGAAACTCTTCTAAGGTGGTGGCGTGACCACATCATCCCAATGCGCCGCTCCCACCGGCCCCACGTTCGAGGTGGAGGACCGGCTCCGCGCCCGAGGGGCCCGCACCGTCGCCGGAATGGACGAGGTCGGCCGCGGCGCCTGGGCCGGTCCGCTGCTGGTCTGCGCGGCGGTGCCGGGCACCGGTGCCCCTCCCGAGGGCCTGACCGACTCCAAACGCCTCACCCCCCGGCGCCGCCGCGACCTCGCCGCGCGTCTGGAGCCGTGGGTGGCCGACCACGCCTTCGGATGGTCCGAGCCGGCCGAGATCGACGAGGTGGGCATGACGGAGGCGCTGCACCGTGCCGCACTGCGCGCCCTGGAGGGCCTGTCGGTGCGCCCCGACGCCGTGGTCCTCGACGGCCGCCACGACTTCATCGGACCCCCCTGGCGGGTCCGGACCCAGGTCAAGGGCGACCTCACCTGTGTGAGTGTGGCCGCCGCCGCCGTCCTGGCCAAGGTGCGCCGCGACGCCCTCATGGCCGAACTGGCCGCCGACCACCCCGGCTACGGCTTCGACCGGGCGGCCGGGTACCCCTCGCCCGTGCACCGGGCCGCGCTCGCCGAGTCCGGACCCACCCCCCAGCACCGGATGAGCTGGTCCTACCTGGACGCCCTCCCGCGCTGGCGCCATCTGCGCGTGCGCCGCGACGCCCCCGGCGGAGAGCAGCTCCCCCTGCTGTGAGCCGGTCACGGGAATACGCCCGCCGGGCGCGACACGCCGCCCCGCACTGGACATCCGACACCGGTTCGGGCAAGGCTGAGGCGTGAACGCCGGTCCCCCGACCCCCTCCCGGATCCGCTCGGCGGACCGGAGAGCCGACCGTCCACCCGCCCCCGGCAGGAAGGGTACGGATGACGCGCCAGACGCGATCCACCGCCGCGGCTCCCGACGGTGTGTCCGGGCTCGACCGCCTGCGAGCCCGCTACCACCGCATCCCCTTGGGCCGCCGACTGGCCGCCGGGCTGGTCCTGGTCACGGTGGTCTCCGTGGGCGCGCTGGTGGCGGGCCTTTCCGTGCTCACCGCGGCGAGCGCCGTCCTCGTCCTGCTGGTGCTGCTGGCCTCCCTCATGCGCTCCCTCGACGCCTTCGCCACCGTGATGGTGTGCGTGCTGTGGCTGGCGGTGGCCTTCCCCCTGTTCCAGATCCCGCTCACCGGGGAGCCCGTCACCCTCCTGCTGCTGCCCGCGCCCGCGCTGGCCGTTCTCGTCGCCGGGCGTGTGCGCGAGTTCCCCGTCTGGCACACGTCGGTGCTCGCCCTCACCGCCGGGCTCGCCGCCGGGTTCACCGTCGCCCTGGCCGGGATGGCCCTTCCGGTGCTCGCACCCTCCTGGGGGGTCGGTGTGCTCTACGCCGCGGCCGGTGCCTGCCTCGTCTGGCGGCTGGCCGTCGCCCGCCGGATCGTCAAGGACACCGCCTCCGGCGGCCGGACCGGCGAGGGCGGGGGCACGGGGAACCCGCCTCGGGCGCGCGCCAGGACGGGCGAGGTCTCCCGCTCGGTGGGCGGTCGCGGTTCCGGTGAGGACGACGCGCCGGTACCGGTCGACCAGGCGCTGGCCGAACTGGAGGCCATGATCGGGCTCGACCCCGTCAAACAACAGGTCCGGGGGCTGGCCGCCTCCATCGAGGCCGCCCGGCTGCGCGCCGACGCCGGGTTCCCCGTGGAGCGTCCGCTGCGCCACCTGGTCTTCTCGGGCCCGCCCGGCACGGGCAAGACCAGCGTCGCCCGGACCCTGGCCACGATCTTCCACTCCTTCGGACTGCTGCCCACCTCCCGTGTGGTCGAGGCGCAGCGCGCCGACCTGGTCGGCGAGTACCTGGGGGCCACCGCGATCAGGACCAACGAGCTCGTGGACCGCGCCTTGGGCGGGGTGCTGTTCATCGACGAGGCCTACTCCCTGGTCAACGAGGGCGACGGGCAGCCGGACCGGTTCGGCAACGAGGCGGTGCAGACGCTGCTCAAGCGGGCCGAGGACGACCGGGACCGTCTCGTGGTGGTCCTGGCCGGCTACGAGCAGGAGATGGACGCCTTCCTGGCCTCCAACCCCGGTCTGGCCTCCCGGTTCGCCACCCGTATCAGCTTTCCCAGCTACTCCGCGGACGAGCTGCTCCGTATCGCCGAGTCCCTCGTGCGCCGACGCGGGGACGGCCTCGACGCCGACGCCAGGCGGGCACTGCGGCGTGGGTTCGACCAGGCCGTGCGGATCGAGGCGGTCGACGCGCTCGGCAACGGCCGGTTCGCCCGCTCGGTCGTGGAGAAGGCGGCCCAGGCCAGGGACGTGCGGGTGGTCACCTCGGGGGTCCGGGCCGGCGCGCCCGCGCAGAAGCCGGGCGCGGAGGACCTCATCACCGTCCGCGCAGCCGACGTGGAGGCGGCCTACGGCGAGCTCACCGCCCACCTGCCCGGGTTCGGCGAGGTGCCCGGTATCGACGAGGCACTGGCCGAACTCGACGCCATGATCGGTCTGGAGCCGGTCAAGGAGCAGGTCCGCTCGATCGTCGCCCAGTTGCGGGTGGCCCGGCTTCGCGAGGAGCAGGGGTTGCCCAACCAGGCGCCCATGCGCCACTTCGTCTTCTCCGGCCCCCCTGGCACCGGCAAGACGACGGTCGCGCGGGTCCTCGGCCGGGTCTTCTCGGCGCTGGGGCTCCTGGGCCGCGCCGAGGTGGTCGAGGCGCAGCGGGCGGACCTGGTCGGTGAGCACCTGGGGGCCACGGCCCTTAAGACCAACCGCCTCGTGGACCGCGCCCTGGGCGGGGTGCTGTTCGTCGACGAGGCCTACTCGCTGGTCAACCCCGGCTACAGCGGCGGCGACGCCTTCGGCTCCGAGGCGGTGCAGACGCTGCTCAAGCGGGCCGAGGACGACCGGGACCGGCTCGTGGTGGTCCTGGCCGGGTACCCGGCCGAGATGGAGCGCTTCCTGGCCTCGAACTCCGGTCTGGCCTCCCGGTTCCACGTGCGCGTCCGGTTCCCCTCCTACTCGGCGGACGAGCTCACCCGGATCGCCCGGGCGGTGGCCGCCCGTACCGGCGACACCTTCGACGACACTGCTCTGGAGGACCTGCGGAGCATCTTCGCCCACGTGTGCGCGAGCGGGTGGATCGACGAGCTCGGCAACGGCCGATTCGCCCGTTCCCTGTTCGAGAAGGCGTGCTCCCGCCGCGACCTGAGGGTGTCCCAGGAGTTGGGTGAGGAGGCCACCGCAGCCCAGCTCACCGTCGTCACCAGCGCCGATGTGCGGCAGGCCTACACCGACGTCACCCAGGGGGCGTGAGCGGCGCTCACCGGCCGCCCGGGGCGCGCGGCCGGGTGCTAGTGTCCGGGCCATGACCGCTTCGCCCTCTCCCACCGCGGCCCCCGTCACCCAGGCGCTCATCCTTGCCGGGGGCCAGGCCACCCGTCTGCGGCCCTACACCGACACCCGACCCAAGGCGATGGTGGAGGTGGCGGGCCGGCCCATCATCGACTACCAGTTGGACTGGCTGGCCTCCCACGGGGTCGAGCAGGCCGTCGTCTCCTGCGGCTACAAGGCCGAGGTCCTGCAGGAGCACTTGGCGGACCGCGATGAGGGGCCCGAGACCACCCTCCTGGTGGAGGACGAGCCGCTCGGCCGCGGCGGTGCGCTGCGGTACGCCTCCACCGGTCTGCGCGACCAGGGCGCCCCCTACTTCGCGCTCAACGGCGACGTGCTCACCTGGTTCCCCCTGGACGAGATGGCCGCCCACCACCGCGAGCGCGGGGGGCTGGCCACGCTGGCCCTGGCGCGCTTCCGCACGACGTGGGGCATCGTGGACGTCGACGACCAGGACCGGATCGAGGGATTCACCCAGAGCCCGCTGCTGCCCGTGTGGATCAACGCGGGCGTCTACCTGTTCGAGCCCGGGATCACCCCGCTACTGCCCCTCAAGGGCGACCACGAGTCCTCCACCTTCCCCGAGTTGGCCGGGGAGGGCCGCCTGACGGCCTACCGCATCGACGGGTTCTGGCGCGGGGTGGACACGGTGAAGGACGTGAAGGAGGCCGGCGCGGAGATCACCGCGCTGAGGAACTGACGTTCAGGACGTCTTCGCCCGGATGTGGGATATGGGCGGTAGGGGCGCTCGGCCGCGTGGGTATTGTCACTTTCGTGACAAGTGACGGATTCATCTTCTCCAGCGCCCCCAACTTCCGTGACATCGGTGGACACCGCACCGCCTCCGGGCGGACCGTCCGAAGCGGCCTCATCTTCCGCTCCGACGCCCTGCACTCCGTCGCCGACGAGGAACTGGTCGCCTACAACGGCCTGGGCATCCGCCAGATCGTCGACTTCCGCACGCCTCACGAGCGGGGACGCCTCCCCGACGTCACCCCTGAGGGCGCCGAGTACGCCGCCGTCGCCGTCCAGGGGTCGAAGGCGGCCGGGGCCAACTTCGCCGACCTGCTCGCCGACCCCGAGCAGGCCAGGGCCGTGTTCGGCGGCGGCGGGGCCGAGAGGTTCATGTTCGCCGTCTACGAGGAACTCGTCACCGACGCCGTCGCCCTGAGGGGCTACCGCGAACTGATCGAACGCGCCGCCGAGGGGCCCACGGCCCTGGTCTTCCACTGCAGCGCGGGCAAGGACCGCACCGGGTGGGGCGCCGCCCTGATCCTGAGGCTGCTCGGGGTGGAGCACGAACACGTCGTTGCCGACTACCTGGTCAGCAACGAGCGCCAGGCGGCCACCGAGATGTGGATGCGGCGGCTCGCAGTGGGCAGCGGCCTGGACTGGGCGGACCTGGTGCCCATGACACGGGTCCGGGCCGAGTACCTCGACACCGCGCTGGCCCGCGTCGACGAGGTGTACGGGTCCTTCGACGGCTACGTGGCGGAGGGGCTCGGGGTCTCCGGCCGGACCGTGGAACGGCTCCGCGAGCGGTTGCTGAACTGACCCTGCCCGTCGCCCGCCACCGCCCTCAAAGGTCGCCTGCGGCGCGGTCCTTGCTTGCTGGGCGCTAGGGGAGGGACCGCAGCCGTCGGCGCAGGTCGGCCTCGTCGGAGGCGGCCTCCAGTTCGGCGCTCAGCGCGGTGAGCACGGCGGCCCGGTCCGTCCCCTGGTCGAGCATGCGCTGGGCGGCGCTCCACAGTTCGGCGGGGTGTCCGTTCCAGAGCCGCTCGGCCAGCCGCTCGTGGCGGTCCAGGTCCCGAGCGCGTTCGGGACCGGTGCCGGTGACCGGGCGGTACCAGTGGTCCTGGCCGCTGGAGTGGCGGCCGTTGTGCGGGGTCGAGGCCTCGTACTCGCCGTAGTGGTCCAGCCTGAGCAGGGCCCGGCGCCCGTGCGAGGTGGCGGGGTCGAACTCCTCCGCGTCCCACGAGACGAGGTCGCTGGCCAGCAGGGGGAAGGCGAAGATCCGCCGGGCGAGCGAGGAGAAGTCCCCGTCGGGGAGCAGGCGGCGCACCGCCCTCTCGTTCAGTCCCAGCGGTCTGGCGGGGTCGCGGTAGGTGCGGGCGAAGGCGGCGGTGGACTCCCACACGGCGTCGAGGGTCGCCCCCACGGCGACCTCCGGAAGCTCTCCGCTCTCGGCCGCCGCCCACCGCACCCACGCGGCTAGGACGTGCGGCATGGCCTCCTGCTCCTCGGGGAGCAGGACGACGCGTCCGGGCAGCCAGTGCAGCAGGAACGACTCCGCCTTGCGCGGGCTGACGCGCAGCGGGCGGCCCGCGTCCACGTCGCACCCGTGGGTGATGATGTGGTCCGCGCAGCGGCTCGCGGCGTAGGAGTCGGATAGTTCTGTCGCCTCGTCCGAGGCGAGGAAGCGCGCGGCCAGGACGGCGCGCTGGTCGCGCCGCCACACCGGGGCGGCGGGCCGGCCCCTCTCCTTGGGAAGGGCCTCGATACGTGAGCGGGCGAGGGCGAAGTGGGCGGCGAGGGAGCCGCCGGCCAGGTCGGCCGCGGTCAGGCCCACGGGGTGCACCGCAGGACCCGCGCCGTGGCCGGAGCCGGGTTCGTCCACTACCTGGCCGGTGCGTTCGAGGGCCCGTTCCAGAACCGCCCGCGCCTCGGGGAGGCCCACCTCGGAGAAGCGGAGGAAGGTGTCCCGCGCGGCCCTGCGCTCGCACTGGTCGAGGAGTTCACCGACCTGGGACGTGACCCAGGCGTCGCGCAGCAGGCCGCCGCCGTTGTGGTCCACGACCAGGACCATCGCGTGCTCGGGAGCGGGCGGGTCGGATCCGTCGGCCGACCCCCGCCCGAAGACGCACACCACGTCGTCGGTATCGCCGAACCGGTCCCCGTGGACGTGGGCGGACAGGGGGGTGACCGCGCCGAGCTGGGAGGCCCACTCGGGCGTCTGCAGGCCGCGTTCCTGGAGCGCGATCATCCCCTGCTGCGCCAGGTGCCGCTGCGGGGCGGACGTGCCCAGGGCCCCGACGGCCGCCAGGACGCCCAGGCCCGCCGGGTTCCCGGAGGCCGTGGCGTGCGCGACCAGGCCCTCACCGAGCAGGCGCTCGACGTCCACCCCTGGGATGCGCTGTCCCCACCAGGAGCCGAGCATCTCGCTGAAGGCCAGTTCCGCGTCGAGCGGGTGGCGCATGGCCAGCAGTTCCCTGGCCGCGCGCAGCATCTGTTCGAAGACGGCGCCGGGTACGGGTTCGGGGCCTGTGGGTGTGGGAGGTGTCGGGGAGGGCACCATCCGAGGGTATGCCAGCGGTGGCGGATTCCGCTCCGCACGGGTTCGGAGAGGTCATCGCGGTTTGGGGACCGCCCCATACCCGGTAAGGGATTTTCCTGACAAACGAGACATCACGGTTTCGGGTTGGGAGGGCGGTACGGAGTTGACCATCGCCTCCAGGTGCTCCCGCGCGACCCGCTCGACCAGGTGGGGGGTGACCGTGATGCCCAGATGCTCCACACAGTTCCAGGTGTCGCTCACGCAGCGCTCGACACAGCGGTGGGGCAGGGCGCTGAACTCGTTGTGGAGCCGCGCCGAGATCCGCCGGAGATCCTGGACCGGGAAGGTCTGGAGCATTCTCGCTCACACCCCTTTGGTGACGATGGCCTGGACGGTGACCTCCACCCATTCCACTTGTTTTGGACGCACTGTCAACCCCCGTCCCGGAGCGCCGGGGATGAAAACTCGGAGAGCAGCGTTGCCCCAGGTCCGACCGTTGGGCCGCACCGACGTGGAGAAAGTGGACTTCTCAGTCATGGAAGGGGCTCCGCTGTGAGAACCCGCGTACAGAACAGTCGAACACATACATCGCGGGTGGCTCAAGTAGTACACGGGCCGAATGCCCTCGGGCGACCATTCCGCGACCGGGATATGGACGACGCTTGACCTCCGGTTCCCCGGGGCGCGGTCCACAGCGGCCGTTGCGCCCGGGGCGCTGTGTCTTATGCTTGAGCGGTGACAGCGGCCGAGAGGAGTCCTGGAGTGTGACTCCCGAGGGCCGCGGAGCCCCCGACGCGCTTCGGCGACGAACCCTTCCGGCGCTCGCCGCCGGCCCGTTCCGACCCTCGGGGGACATGCGGGCCAGGCAGCATCCCCAGCGGGACACGGGTGGGGAACCCGAGGGTTTTCGGAGGTGTCGAGCAGTTGAGCGCCGAGACGTCCATTCCGCCCCCCAGGGCTGACGGAGCGGAACTGCCGGTCGCGGTGAAATCCCTTCTCGCCGACGCGCCCATAGGGTTCGGCCTGATCGGTTCCGACGACCGCCTGGCCGCCGTCAACCAACGGCTCGCCGCGCTGTTCGGCGCGACACCGGCCCGGTGCCTGGGACGCGGCCCGGCCGAACTGCTCGACGAGGCCGGCGATCCGGCCGGGGCAGCCGACCAGCGGGCCTCCCTGGAGGCCGTGCGAGCCGGGGGCCAGGCCGTCCGCAGCCGCTTTCGCCCCGCCCGGGGACAGGCGTGGGACCTCACATGGTTCCCCGTCGCCGACCCCGGAACCAGCGAGGGGCAAGTGGCGGTCATCGCCCTGCGCGAGCACGAGACCGGCGCCTCCCGGCTCGAGGAGCAGCGCCTGCGCGCCCTGCTCCAGGTGGGCCACCAGATCCTCTGGGCGGCCGGACCCGACGGCGGCATGCACGAGGACTGCCCCCAGTGGCGCGCCGTCACCGGCCAGGAGCGCGAGTCCTACCTCGGCCGGGGGTGGCTGGAGGCGATCCACCCCGACGACCGCCCCCGCGTCGAACGCGCCTGGGACGACGCCGTCATCGACGTGACCCCCTTCGACGCCATGTTCCGCGTGCGCACCAGGTCGGGCGGCTACGACCACTACCGGGCACGCGCCCACCCGATCGTGGACGGGGCCGAGACCGTCGAGTGGATCGGCACGTTCGTCGACGTCACCACCGAGCGCGAGGCCGACGAACTCCGCCAGCGGTTCAACCAGCAGCTCACCGAGGCTGCCATGCGCACGGTCCGTCTCCAGAAGGCCACCTCCGACCTCGCCGAGGTGCTCACCGTCGACGACGTCGTCGAGGCGATGTCCGCCATCGGCCGCACCGACGTCGGGGCCGGGCACACCTCCCTGGTGCTCTTCGACCGCGACGGGCTGCGGCTGCACCCCATGGCGGCGGACCACCGGTCCCCCGGGGCCTCCTTCTCCCTCGACCACCCCGACACGGCGGCCCGGGCCGTCGCGGACCAGGCGCCCTGCCTGGCCGCCGACCCCGACGAGCTGCGCGCCCTGTTCGAGGACGCGCCCGAGGTCGGCGAACTGCTGGAGACCACTCCGGAGCGCGCCTGGGCCGCACTGCCGATGATGGTCGCGGGCCGTGCCATCGGAGCCCTGCGACTGGCGTTCCACCAGCCCCGCGAAGTCACCGACGAGGAACGGGTGTTCCTGGAGGCGCTCGCCGGGCAGTGCGCCCTCGCCATCGGCCGCGCCCAGCTCTACGAGCGCGAGCACGACACCGCGCAGGCGCTCCAGCACAGCCTCCTGCCGGAGGAGCTTCCCGTGGTCCGGGGGGTACGCCTGGCGGCCTACTACCGCTCCGGCTCCCGGCACGTGCAGGTGGGCGGCGACTGGTACGACGCCTTCCCGCTGCCCGACGGCAGGGTCGCCGGGGTGCTCGGAGACGTCATGGGCAAGGGCATCCCCGCCGCCTCGGGGATGAGCCGCATCCGCAGCGCACTGCGCGCCCTGGCCTTCTCCATGCCCGAACCCGCCGACGTCCTCACCGGACTCGACCGCATGTTCTCCGCCACCGAGGGCATGGACCAGGTGACCACCCTGGTCTACTTCGTCCTGGACCCGGCCACCGGACAGCTCGACCTCAGCAACGCGGGCCACCTGCCTCCGCTGGTGGTGGCGGGCAACGCCGGCCCCTCCCTGCTGGAGAGCGAGCCCGACACCCCGCTCGGCGTCAGCGCTCCGCGGGGCCACCACAAATTCTTCGTCCAACCCGGTAACACCATCGCCCTCTACTCCGATGGACTGGTTGAGAACCGCAGACGGTCCGTCGCACGCGGGCTCGACGAGCTGGTCACCGTGGCCGCGTCGGCTCCGGCGGAGGCGGTGGGCGATCCACAGCAAATGCTGGAGTACCTTGTTGAGAGCATGCTCGAAGGGTACGAGCAGGACGATGACGTCACTCTGCTCGCCGTTCAGCTTCCGGTGATCGACTCCGGGCCGGAGCGGTAAACCGTACGAACAAGTCCATTGCCTTGCCTACAGTGAAGAAGCCGTTCCGCCTCGCGACGCGGGGGTGATCCTCCAGGGGGGTGACCTCCGGGAGCGCATACGCTTGATAACAAACGGCTTCCCCGCCCTGGTGGGGACGATCCCAGGCCGCAGGTGGGAGGGGGCCTGTGCCCGGTCCCGGACAGGCGGGCCAATGGGTCCGACAGTCTCACCACACGTCCGTTCGAGAGGTGTTTGTGTCATCTGCCAGTTCGACTCGCTCGAAGCAGTCCGAGTCACTGCAAGAGCCCGTCATTCAGCAGCTGATCGAGCGTGGGCGGTCCCAGGGCTTCCTTGAGCCCGAGGACGTGCGCCGTGCCTTCGAAGAGGCCGAGATCCCGATGTCGCAGGCGCAGTCCGTGCTTCGTACCCTCGCAAAGGAGGACGTGACCGTGCTCGTTCCCGAGTCGGCCTCCTCCCGGCGCAAGGCTCCCAAGCGCAAGACGGCGGCCACCCGGTCCACCCCGGCCAAGGCCGCGGCCAAGCCGGCCCGCGCCGCGGCGGCCCAGGAGCAGCCGGAGCGGGTCACCGCCGTGGTCGACTCCGCCGAGTCCGCCGGCGGCACGGCGAAGAAGCCCGCGGCGGCCAAGAAAACCACCGCCAGGAAGGCGGCTCCGAAGAAGGGCGCCGCCGCGACGGCGAAGAAGCCCGCGGCGGCCAAGAAGACCACCGCCAGGAAGGCGGCTCCGAAGAAGGGCGCCGCCGCGACGGCGAAGAAGACCACCGCCAAGAAGGACCTCGAACTCGCTCCCGCGCCCGGGGGCCTCGCGGACGGCGGCATCGACGACGACCTCGAACACACCGGCGCCGAGCTGGAGCTGGTCGAGGACACCGCGGAGCCCGCCAAGCCGGCCAAGCCCGAGGCCGTGGGCTCACCGGTCGCGCCCAAGTCCGAGGACGAGTCCTTCGTCCTCTACGACGATGACGACGACGCCCCCGCCGCCCAGGTGGTCGCGGCCGGCGCCACCGCCGACCCCGTCAAGGACTACCTGAAGCAGATCGGCAAGGTGCCGCTGCTCAACGCCGAGCAGGAGGTCGAGCTCGCCAAGCGGATCGAGGCCGGCCTGTTCGCCGAGGAGAAGCTCTCCGAGGAGGGCGAGGTCCTCACCTTCGAGCTGCGCGACGAGCTGGAGTGGATCGCCGAGGACGGCGGCCGGGCCAAGAAGCACCTGCTGGAGGCCAACCTCCGTCTGGTGGTCTCGCTGGCCAAGCGCTACACCGGCCGCGGGATGCTGTTCCTGGACCTGATCCAGGAGGGCAACCTCGGTCTGATCCGCGCTGTGGAGAAGTTCGATTACACCAAGGGCTTCAAGTTCTCCACCTACGCCACCTGGTGGATCCGTCAGGCGATCACCCGCGCCATGGCCGACCAGGCCCGCACCATCCGTATCCCGGTGCACATGGTCGAGGTCATCAACAAGCTGGCCCGCGTCCAGCGCCAGATGCTCCAGGACCTGGGCCGCGAGCCCACCCCGGAGGAGCTGGCCAAGGAACTCGACATGACCCCGGAGAAGGTCGTCGAGGTGCAGAAGTACGGCCGCGAGCCGATCTCCCTGCACACCCCGCTGGGCGAGGACGGCGACAGCGAGTTCGGCGACCTCATCGAGGACTCCGAGGCGATCCAGCCCGGCGAGGCGGTCAGCTTCACGCTGCTCCAGGAGCAGTTGCACTCGGTGCTCGACACCCTCTCCGAACGCGAGGCCGGCGTGGTCTCCATGCGCTTCGGTCTCACCGACGGACAGCCCAAGACTTTAGACGAGATCGGCAAGGTCTACGGGGTCACCCGTGAGCGCATCCGGCAGATCGAGAGCAAGACGATGTCGAAGCTCCGTCACCCGTCGCGCTCGCAGGTGCTCCGCGACTACCTGGACTAGGCCGGTCCAGGCGGAGACGACCTGAGAGGCCCTGCACCGGTGCGGCAGCCCGACCCTTCGGGAGGCCGCACCGGTTCGTGCTGCTGTGACGTCACCTCGGTGCGCCCCGCCTGCGAGCCGGGCGCAGCCCCCGCTGCACGCCGATGTCCGTCCGACGGGACCCATCGTGGCGCACGCCGTGTAGGTGCGGCATAAAGTTCCCGAACCCGTCGTGGCCGGGTCTTCAGTCGGCGCTGAGGACGTCCAGGGTGCGTGCGGCCCCGGGCCGGGGGCCGGGCTGGAGCTCCACCGTGTACCCGAGGTCGGCCAGGGCCGCCGCCAACTCCTCGGGCGTGGCCGCCGCCACGCCCTCGGCCAGCAGGGCGCGGGCGATGTCGCCGCGTGTGGCCTTGGCCATGTGGCTGACCACGGAGCGGCGTACCCGGCCCCCGACCACGCGTTCGCGCAGAACCCGCACCGCCACGGTCCGCCCGGCGGCGGAGCCCGAGGGCCTGAACGCCGCGGCGTAGGCCGACGAGCGGCAGTCCACCAGCAGCCGCCCCTCCGACAGCGCCTCCAGCGGCCCCTTCAGCGCGCGCCGCCAGTAGGGCCCCAGGCCGCCGAGCGGCGGCAGCCTGACCCCCATGGACAGGCGGTACGGGGGCAGCCGGTCCTCGGGCCCCACCACGCCCCACAGCCCGGAGAAGACCAGGACGCGCTCGCGCACGCGGGCGGCGGCGGGGGAGTCGAGCAGTCCGGGGAGCCCGAGGCGGTCGTAGAGCACCCCGGTGTACAGGTCGGCGGCGCGCAGGGTCGGTGCGGTGGCCGCGTCCAGGTCCCGCTTGAGGGCCTCGGACTGGGAGGCCGACAGGCCCAGCACCCTCAGGGCCTCCTCCTCCGGCCCCGAACACAGGTCGGCCAGGGCGGCCATGACCTCCTCTCGGGCGGGGGCCAGCTCGGGGAGGGTCAGCGCGGACAGGTCCAGTCCCGGACCGTCGCCGGAGGCGGCCTTGCCCTCGGAGGGCGGCAGCAAGATGAGCATCGCGGAACTTTCCTGGTACAGCGGGGGAGGGGCCGGAGTGGCCCCTGCCATAGTAGGGCTCCACCGGTGGTGGCACCGGGTCGTCGGACGTGTGGAGGGGCAGAGGATGCACGCGTGGGCACGCAGGGTCGCCGAGGACTGGCCCCCGGAGGAGACGGAGGTCACCGAGGGGTGGCACCTGGGGTACGCGGGAGGTGTGACCAAGCGCGCCAACTCGGCGGTGCGCCTGGAGCCGGGCGCGAGTCCGGAGACCGTCGAGTGCTTCTACCGCGACCGGGGCCTGCCCGCCGTGGTCCAGGTCTGGCCGGGGATGGAGGGCCTGGACCGCGAGCTGGCGGAACGCGGTTATGAGCGGTGCGGGCCGAGCCTGGTCATGGAGCGGCACCTGACCGACACGGCTGGTCCTGGAGAGCGCTTCGAGGTCCTGTCGCGTCCGGACGGGCGCTGGCGTGCGCTGTGGTCGGCCGAGGGCGCCTCGCGGCGGGTCGCCCGGGGACAGCACCGGATCATGGACCGCGTCCCCGTGATGGGCTACGCAGTCGAGTCTTCCGGGGCCGCGCGGGGGTGTGCGGCGCTCTCCGGTGCGACGGTGGGGATCTACGCCATGTTCACCGATCCGCGGGAGCGGGGGCGCGGCCTGGCCGGCGGTATCGTCGGCGCGCTGCTGGCCTGGGGGCGGGGCGAGGGTGCCGAGCGCGCGTACCTGCTGGTGGAGGAGGGCAACGCCGCGGCGCGCCGGGTCTACGAAAGGGCAGGGTTCGCGGTGGTGGACCGGTACCACTACCGGGTCCTCGCTCGCTGAGGTCCGGACAGGCGAGGGGCGGCGGCCCGGCCGGGCCGCCGCCCCTCGTTCATCGCTGCCTGGTGGCTAACGCTCGTCGGCGGTGTTCTTGCTCTCGTGGAGCTTGTCCGTCTCGTCCTGGATGTCCGTGGCGATCTTGCGCAGGGACTCGTCGTGCTTGCGCATGTGGTGCGCGCAGAACAGAAGCTCGCCGCCGGAGTTCAGGAGCACTCGGACGTAGGCCTGTGCACCACAGCGGTCGCAACGGTCAGCAGCCGTCAGCGGCTGGGTGGGGGCAAGGGTTCCAGTCACTTCGCCATCCTCAATACTCGGCGTTAGTCACCTCTCAGAACACCTAACCGGACTGGGACGTTCCCAACCAGGCCTGGTGTACGCCGACAGCGGAATCGGTCCGAAGGATTCCGTGGGTGCGCCGAATGGGTCGTAAGTCACTTTTGATGCACTTTATACCTCCCAGGTCCCTCCTGTGGAGTCTGTGGCGGAAGAAAACGGGAGTGTCCAGGTCGCATCGACAGGAGGTGGTAGTCTCGCGCGGGGCGGGGTCCATCCGAACCGCCTCACCGGCCCGGGCGCCACCCGCGGCCCACGGCCCCCGTCCGGCCCACGCCCCGGGGCGGAGGAAGCGGCCGAGCGCGCCGTGGCCTGCCCCCTTTCGTCGGTGCGGCGCGGTACAAAGGGCACGCACCGCATCACCGCCCCTCTGGCCCTTCAAGACGCAGGAGATGTCCGAGTGACCGCCTTGACCGCCGCCGTCCACGACCCCGAGGATTACTCCGCTCGGCACCTGTCGGTCCTGGAGGGCCTCGAGGCCGTCCGCAAACGGCCGGGCATGTACATCGGGTCGACCGACAGCCGCGGCCTCACCCACTGCATGTGGGAGGTCATCGACAACTCCGTCGACGAGGCCCTGGGCGGTTTCTGCGAGCGCATCGACGTCACCCTGCACACCGACGGCTCCGTCTCCGTCAGCGACGACGGCCGCGGCATCCCCGTGGACATCGAGCCCAAGTCCGGCCTGTCCGGCGTCGAACTGGTCATGACCAAGCTCCATGCCGGCGGCAAGTTCGGCTCGGGCTCCTACACCGCCTCCGGCGGCCTGCACGGCGTCGGCGCCTCCGTCGTCAACGCCCTGTCCGCCCGGTTGGACGTCGAGGTCGACCGCCAGGGCCGCACCCACGCGATCAGCTTCCGCCGCGGCATCCCGGGGCGCTTCGCCGGGGCCGGACCCGACGCCGAGTTCACGCCCGTCTCCGGGCTTGAGCAGGTCCGCAAGGTCGCCACCACGATCACCGGGACCCGCATCCGGTTCTGGCCGGACATGCAGATCTTCCTCAAGGACGCCGAGATCGCCCGCCAGTCCCTGCTGGACCGGGCCCGCCAGACCGCGTTCCTCGTGCCAGGGCTGACCATCGCCGTGCGCGACGAGCGCGTGGAGGGTGAGCCGGCCCACACCGAGGAGTTCCGCTTCGACGGTGGCATCAGCGAGTTCTGCACCTTCCTGTCCCCCGACGAACCGGTCAGCGACGTCCTGCGCATCCAGGGCAGCGGAACCTTCACCGAGACCGTCCCGGTCCTGGACGAGGCCGGCCACATGGTCCCCTCCGACGTCGAGCGCCGCCTGGACGTGGACGTGGCCCTGCGCTGGGGCACCGGCTACGACAGCACGGTCCGCTCCTTCGTCAACGTCATCGCCACCCCCAAGGGCGGCACGCACATCAACGGCTTCGAGCGCTCCCTGGTGCGGGTGATCAACGAGCAGTTGCGCGCCACCAAGCTGCTCAAGAACAGCGACGACCCCGTCACCAAGGACGATACCCAGGAGGGGCTCACCGCGGTCGTCACCGTCCGTCTCCCCGAGCCCCAGTTCGAGGGGCAGACCAAGGAGATCCTGGGCACCTCCGCCGCCTCACGGATCGTCTCCCAGGTGGTGGGCCGGGAGCTGAAGGAGTTCCTCACCTCCACGAGGAAGGCCGAGAAGGCCAAGGCGCGCACCGTCCTGGAGAAGGTCGTGGGCGCGGCCAAGGCCCGCCTGGCCGCCCGCCAGCAGCGCGAGACCCAGCGGCGCAAGAACGCCCTGGAGAACTCGGCGCTGCCCGCCAAGCTCGTGGACTGCCGCAGCGAGGGCCTGGAGCACAGTGAACTGTTCATCGTCGAGGGGGACTCGGCGCTGGGCACCGCCAAGCTCGCCCGCGACTCGGAGTTCCAGGCGCTCCTGCCGATCCGGGGCAAGATCCTCAACGTGCAGAAGTCGTCGGTGGCCGACATGCTCAAGAACACCGAGTGCGCCGCGATCCTCCAGGTGGTCGGAGCCGGGTCGGGCCGCACGTTCGACATCGAGGCCGCCCGCTACGGCCGGATCATCCTCATGGCCGACGCCGACGTCGACGGCGCGCACATCCGCTGCCTACTGCTCACGCTCATCTACCGGTACATGCGGCCCATGCTGGAGGCGGGCCGGGTGTTCGCCGCGGTGCCGCCGCTGCACCGCATCGAGCTCACCAACGTCCGCCGCAAGCGCGGGGCCAGGCCCGAGGACCGCTACGTCTACACCTACTCCGACGCCGAGCTGACGCGCACCCTGCTGGACCTGGAGAAGCGCAAGATCACCTGGAAGGAGCCGGTCCAGCGGTACAAGGGCCTGGGTGAGATGGACGCCGACCAGCTCGCGGAGACCACCATGGACCCGCGCCGCCGCACCCTCCGGCGGATCCGGGTGGAGCAGGCCGAGGAGGCCTCGGCCGTGTTCAACCTGCTGATGGGCAACGAGGTGGCGCCCCGGCGCAAGTTCATCCAGGCGGGCGCCCAGGAGTTGGACGCCGCCCGCATCGACACCTGACGCTAGGGGCCGGGCGGGGCCCAGACCCCGTCGGAGAGCAGCCGCTCCACGGCCGCGCGGTAGGGGACGGGGTCCAGCCCCTGGCCCGCCACCCACGCGTCGTCGTAGTAGCTGTGCTGGTAGCGTTCGCCGCCGTCGCAGATCAGCGTGACCACGCTGCCCCGGCGCCCCTCACGGAGCATCCTGGCGACCAGGTGCCACACGCCCCACAGATTGGTCCCCGTGGAGCCGCCGGCGCTGAGGCCGGTCACGTCGTGCAGGTGGCGCATCGCGGCGATGCTCGCGGCGTCGGGAACCGGCACCATCAGGTCGATCACCGAGGGCACGAAGCTCGGCTCCACGCGGGGACGGCCGATGCCCTCGATCCTGGACGGCATGCCCGTGGAGTAGTCGGGGGCCCCGGTCACCCAGCCGGGGAAGAACGCCGAGCGCTCCGGGTCCACCACGGCCAGGCGGGTGTGCAGGCGGCGGTAGCGCAGGTAGCGGCCGATGGTGGCGGACGTGCCCCCGGTCCCCGCGCCCACAACGATCCACTCGGGGCAGGGGTAGCGCTCCAGGGTGAGCTGCTCGAAGACCGACTCGGCGATGTTGTTGTTGCCCCGCCAGTCGGTGGCCCGCTCGGCGTAGGTGAACTGGTCCATGTAGTGGCCGCCCGTCTCACAGGCGAGCCGCTCGGCCTCGGTGTACATGTCGGGCGGGGCGTCGACGAAGTGGCACCGGCCGCCGTACCGCTCGATCAGCGCGATCTTCTCCGGGCTCGTGCTGCGCGGCACGACGGTGACGAAGTCCAGGCCGAGCAGCCGGGCGAAGTAGGCCTCGGACACGGCGGTGGATCCGGAACTGGCCTCGATGATCGTGGTGCCCTCGGTGATCCAGCCGTTGGCCAGGCCGTAGAGGAACAGCGAGCGCGCCAGCCGGTGCTTGAGGCTGCCGGTGGGGTGGACCGACTCGTCCTTCAGGTACAGGTCGATCCCCCACTCGGGCGGCAGGGGGAACACGTGCAGGTGGGTGTCGGCCGAGCGGTTGGCGTCCGCGACGACCTGGCGCACCGCCTCGTCGGCCCAGGAGCGGGCGGAGGGACCGGAGCGCTCCACCCACGCCGTGCCGTCGGCGGGTCCGGGGCCGTCGGGATCTGAGGGACGTGTCATGCCCAGCAGCGTAGCCCTACGGACCGAGGACGCCCGAGCGCCCCGGGAAGGACCGTGCCGCAGGCGTCCGCCCCGTGTGGTGGCGGGCGGGACCCACCCCACCCCTCTGGCCGACAGACCACCAGCGGGAGTAGCGCGAGCGGCGTACCGGTCTCTGCGGGAGGAGTCTCCGCCGCTGCGAGGTACGAGCAGGGGCGGTAGCGACGACGAAGAGGCCGGTTCTCCACGCCGCGAGCACGTCCCGAGCCTGCGAGGGACCATAAACACGAAGAGGCCGGTTCTCCACGCCGCGAGCACGCTTCGAGCCTGCGAGGAGCCATAAGCACAGTCAGTCCAGGGACCCGCCGGACATCGCGGCGTGCATGCGCCGGTAGATGGCCGCCTCCTCGCTCCGGCTCTGGCGTTCGAGGGTGCGGGCGAGGGCGATGTGGGCCCAGTTGTCGACGGGGTCGAGTTCGATGATCCGGCGGAAGGTCTGTTCGGCCTTGTTGAGCTGCGCGGAGTGGAAGTAGGCACGGCCCAGCAGTTCCAGGAGGGAGCGGCTCTCCGGTTCCGCCTCGACGGCCGGTTCGAGGGTGCGGGCGGCGTAGATCGGGTCGCCCAGTTCCATGAACATGCGAGCCCGGTTGAAGGTGTCGTAGGTGTTCTCTTCCACAGTGCTCCTCTCGACGGCTGTGCCGCGTTGGGGTCACAACGGTCACGGGAGCGACCGCATTCCCAGACGGCACACGAGGGGACGGGAGCGGTCCGGAACGGACCAGGGGAACGTCCTACCGTTCCCGTCCCCTAGGGAAGGGATCCCCGGAGAGGGCAGCGGGCACACGCGCCCGCGGGCACACGGCGCTCAGAGGTCGGTGGGGGTGACCCTGCCTGTGTCCACGTCGTAGATCGCACCGGCCACGGGCAGACCCTTGGGCAGCAGCGGGTGGTGGCGGATCCGCTCCAGGTCGTGCCCGAGGGCTCCGAGCTGGTCGTTGTCGGTGTGGAACTCCAGGCTGCGGGTGTCGACCCCGTGCTCCTCCAGGATGAGGTCGTGGACCGCGTCGTCGCTCTCCACGGACGCCATCTTGCACTTGGTGTGCGGCATGACCAGGACCCGGTCCACCTCCAGCAGGTACACCGCCAGGACGAGGGTGCGCAGGGTGTCGTCGGTGACGCGGGCCCCCGCGTTGCGCAGGATCTTGGCGTCGCCGGGCTTCAGACCGAGCGTGTCCAGAGGCTCGATCCTGGAGTCCATACAGGTCACCAGGGCCAGACCCCGCGCTGCGGCGGGCTTGAGGCCCTGGAGCGCGAACTCGGACACGTAGGCGCCGTTGGCGGTGAACACGTCCTCGAAGGCGGCCGCGGTATCGGTCGCACCGGGCTTTGGGGTCTGGCTCACGTTTCTCTCCTTGTTCGACGGTCGCGGGGCCGTGCACATGGAACCAGAACCGTGTGCACGGCGTGTTGCGACATGCTCAATCGCTCTGCCGGGGGGCGGTGATCCCCGAGTCCGTCCGCCCGCTGCCCACCGTGGTGATGGCGCGCGGCAGGGCCTCGCCGGACCCGTCGCGGCGCTCGTTGGCGTCGGGCAGCCGCACCGGTTTCCCGTCCTCACGGGAGGCGCGCGCCGGGGCCCGGCCGATCCAGCCGAACAGCAGGGTGTCCTCGCCCTTGAGGTAGCGGTGGCAGCGCACGCCGCCGGTCGCCCGGCCCTTGGCCGGGTAGGACTCGAACGGGGTGACCTTGGCCGATCCGGCCTGGGTGCCCTCCAGGGCGCCCGTGGAGCCCGACACGGTGACCACCACCGAGTCCTCGGGGGAGGGGACGGAGCCGAACCACAGTACCCGGGCCTGCTCCGACAGGCGGATGCCCGCGACCCCGCCGGCGGTCCGGCCCTGCGGGCGCACGGCTGAGGCGGACAGGCGCAGGAGTTGGGCCTCGGTGGTGATGAAGGCCAGGTCCTCCTCACCGGTGGACAACTGGGTGGCGCCGACCACGCGGTCGCCGTCCTTGAGCGTGATGACCTCGAAGTCGTCCTTGTTGGGCGGGTAGTCGGGCGAGACCCGTTTGACCACGCCCCCGCTGGTGCCGACCGCGAAGCCGGGGCCGGAGGCGTCCATCGAGACCACCGAGACGACCCGCTCCCCCTCGTCGAGTTCGACGAACTCGGTCACGTCCATCCCGTCCGCCAGCGGCGGTCTCCCGGTGTCCTCGTCGGGCAGCTCCGGCAGTTCCACGACCGGCAGGCGGATCATCCGGCCCAGGTCGGTGACCAGGCCCACGTCCGAGCGCGAGGTGGTGGGTACGGAGACGGCGATCGAGTCGTGCTTGGTGCGCAGGCCCTCGTACATCGCGG
The DNA here is from genome assembly GCF_048060475.1 of Nocardiopsis sp. LOL_012. Classification (NCBI taxonomy): domain Bacteria; kingdom Bacillati; phylum Actinomycetota; class Actinomycetes; order Streptosporangiales; family Nocardiopsidaceae; genus Nocardiopsis; species Nocardiopsis sp. LOL_012. The sequence goes on from NZ_JBHMIV010000002.1 coordinate 95,878, forward strand.
GCACGGTGGCGCCCTTGCTGCGGCCGATCGCGCCCTCGGTGTCGAGCAGGACGTGGCAGGGCTGGTCGGCCATCTCCAGGGGGATCACCGCGCCGCGGGCGGCGCCGTCGCTCTCCCGCAGCCTGGTGCGGCGCGGGGTGGCGAACTTCTTGGAGACGTCGGCGAGCTCCTTGGAGACCAGGCGGCGCAGCTTCTTGTCGGACTCCAGGACCGCGGTGAGGGCGGCGATTTCCTTGTTGAGCTTGTCGCGCTCGGCCTCCAGCTCCAGACGGTCGAAGCGGGTGAGGCGGCGCAGCGGGGTGTCCAGGATGTAGCGGGCTTGGACCTCGGACAGCTCGTAGGCGCCCATGAGGGCCTCCCGGGCGGCCGCGGTGTCGTCGGCCTCCCGGATCAGCGCGATGACGCGGTCGATGTCCAGCAGGGCCACGACCAGGCCGTCGACCAGGTGCAGCCGCTCCTGGCGCTTGCGGCGGCGGAACTCGCTGCGGCGCCGCACCACTTCGAGGCGGTGGTCGACGTAGACCTGGAGGAGCTCACGCAGGCCGAGGGTCTGGGGCTGGCCGTCGACGAGGGCGACGTTGTTGATCCCGAAGGTCTCCTCCATCGGCGTGAGCCGGTAGAGCTCCTCCAGGACTGCCTCGGGGTTGAACCCGTTCTTGAGCTCGATGACCAGGCGCAGGCCCTGGTTGCGGTCGGTGAGGTCCTTGAGGTCGGAGATGCCCTGGAGCTTCTTGGACTGCACCAGCTCCTTGATGCGGCCGATGACCTTCTCCGGGCCCACACTGTAGGGCAGTTCGGTGACGACCAGGCCGGTGCGGCGCGCCGACACCTTCTCGATGGCGACGGTCGCCCGGGTCTTGAACGTGCCGCGGCCCTTCCTGTAGGCGTCCCGGACGCCGTCCAGGCCCACGATCGTACCGCCGGTGGGCAGGTCGGGACCGGGCACGAACTCCATGAGCTCGTCCAGGGAGGCGTCGGGGTGTGCGATCAGGTGGCGCGCGGCGGTCACGACCTCGCCCAGGTTGTGGGGCGCCATGTTGGTGGCCATGCCGACGGCGATGCCGGACGTGCCGTTGACCAGGAGGTTGGGGAAGGCCGCGGGCAGGACCTCCGGTTCGGTCTCCTGGCCGTCGTAGTTGGGCTTGAAGTCGACGACGTCCTCGTCGATGGAGGAGACCAGCAGTTCGGCGCTCGGCTCCAGGCGCGCCTCGGTGTAGCGCATCGCCGCGGGGGCGTCGTCGCCGCCGAGCGAGCCGAAGTTGCCGTGGCCGTCGACCAGCGGCACGCGCATGGCGAAGGACTGGCTGAGGCGGACGAGGGCGTCGTAGATGGCGCTGTCGCCGTGGGGGTGCAGGCGGCCCATCACCTCGCCCACGACGCGGGCGCACTTGACGTGGCCGCGGTCGGGGCGCAGCCCCATCTCGTTCATCTGGTAGAGGATGCGCCGCTGCACCGGTTTCATGCCGTCTCGGGCATCGGGCAGCGCACGCTGGTAGATGACCGAGTACGCGTACTCCAGGAAGCTGCCGCGCATCTCCTCGGAGACGTCGATGTCGATGATCTTCTCGGCGAGATCCTCGGGGGGACGGGAAGTAGTACGGGCCATGCTCGTCATTCTGTCCTGTAGTGGGGACTGAAATGTACACGGACCCGTGGTCGGCGGCATGTGAACCGTGCGACTGGGGGCTTCGCCCGCTTTCGGAGCGCAGTGGCCGGACCGGGCCCCGCCCCGGCGGGTGCGCCGGAACGGGGCCGTGGCCGGGCTCCGGCTCAGGGGGCGAAGGGGACGGTCAGGGTCGCCCCCTCACCGCCTCCGGTCCGCACCCGTGAGTCTGCTGACCCCAGGGCGCTCCAGATCCGCAGGCGCACCGTCCCCCCGTCGAGGTCGGCGAAGGGGCCGGTGGCCGAGGACGGGCCGGAGCCCTGGGTGTAGGCCTCCCAGCCGGGGAGGTCGTTGGTGGCGAAGTAGTGGTAGGTCTCGACCCGGTCGTCGGTGCCGTCGCCGTCGAAGTCGTACTCGACGCGCACCTGGACGGCGTTGGCGACCGATCCTCCGGAGTCCACCGGCAGGGTGAAGGCGGTGTCCCCTCCGGTGAAGGCGCCGCTCGCGCCCTCCAGTTCGAGCACGACCGCGTCGGCGGGCGGGGCGCCGTCGCGGTTGGCGCCGCCCGCGTCGGGGACGGTGACGGTTCCCTCGGCGGCGACCGGCTCCGTGGCCAGGCCGTCGGCCACCGGGTGGAGCAGGCCGTCGGCCAGTTCCTCCCCGCCGCCGTTCCCGGGGTCGCCTCCGCCGCCCTCGCCGAAGGTGGAGGCCAGCGAGCCCGGGGCCACTCCCAGTTCGGTGCCGTCGGAGAAGGTGACGGTGATGGGGGAGGTGCCCGGGTTGAATGCGGTGTAGGCGAGCGTGCCCTCGTCGGAGAACACCGCGTAGTGGGCGGTGTCGGCGGTGACCGACGTGTCCACGGTGCCGACCTCGGCCAGGGTGGACACCCACTGGTAGAGGTGTGCCTTGGACTCCCCCGCCTCCGGCGTGTAGGTCCGCCACTGCGCCTCGAACATGTCCAGGGCGGCGTCGCCGTCGGACAGGGCCCGGTGCGCCCAGTGGATGTCGCGCCAGATCTGCGGTGCACCACCCGTGCGCGCCACCAGGGACTCGTACATCGCCCCGGCGTGCTCGGGGTCGTAGCCGAGGTACAGGGAACCGGCGGTGATGGGCAGGTAGTTGATGCCGTAGTGCTCCTCGTCGCCTCCGTCCCACCAGATGCGGTAGTCGGCGCCGTCGCCCCAGACCATGCCCGCCACGTCGTGCTCGAAGCCGTCGGGGAAGGTCTGACCGCCGTGGTCCTGCCAGTAGCGGGTGACGGTGGAGGCCTGGGTGGTGTGCAGGAAGACGCCCAGGTCGCGGAGTTCCTCGTCACCGGTCAGCGCGCCGAACAGGGCGGTGGAGGAGGCGAAGTGCATGCCCTCGGAGGAGGACTCCTGGTTGTTGCCCGCGGCGAACCCGGAGTGGCCGGAGGCCCAGCCGTGCCCTGCGTAGGGGGAGAAGGACCGCAGCCGCGGGAACATGCCCTCCTCGGTGGCGGCCACGTCGTCGATGACCATGCGCACCATGCCGCCCCAGGCGTCCTCGTCCGCCCAGGCCCGGTCGTAGCGGGCGATGGTGGCCGCGGCCGACACCAGGTAGCCGTAGTGGAAGTCGTGGTCGTTGAGTTCGGTGGTGGCGCCGAAGCTGTCGGGGTAGCCGAGCAGGGTGCCCCAGCGGGACTCGTAGTGCAGTCCCCGGCCGCCTCCGGCCGTCAGCCAGTCCTCGACCCGGCCCTTGAGCAGGGCGAGCAGTTCGTCGCGGGCACCGGTGTGGCCGATGGAGTCGGCGATGGGCACCAGTTGGGCCAGGCGGCCCATGGCCTTGCCGTCCCAGTAGGTGTCACCGGGGGAGGGGAAGTGCTGCTCCTCGGTCAGGACCTCGTCCAGCAGCGCCCGCAGCCGGTCGTGGTCGGCGGAGTCCGCGGTGGGCAGGCTCGGCATGATGCCCTGGGTGGTGAGTTCGGTGGTGAAGGAGGTGCCCAGGGCGACCCGCATCTCCCCGCGGGGGGAGGGGTAGGAGAGGCCGGGGACCTCGTCGTCGCTGTGGTCCCAGTGGTGCGGGTACATCGCCAGAACGGTGCCCTCGGAGGCGGCGCCGCCGACCGGCTCGGTCAGGACACGGTAGGTGCTGGTCAGGGTGGCAGAGCCCGGGTCGTAGTCGTACTCGACGACCGATCCGGTGACGGCGGAGCGGGCGTAGGGGGCGAAGTCCGCCAGCGCGTCGGGGGAGGGCAGCAGCGCCACCGAGTAGTGCCCGCCGCCGCCCGTGGGCGCGGTGAAGGCGTTCCCCGAGCGCGACCACGGTGCTCCGACGGGGGAGAAGAGCGCGTAGTGGTTGCCGCCCACGGTGGCACCGACGGTGGAACCGTCCTCGTGCCAGATGTCGGGGGAGGACGTGAAGGCGACCCGGGCGTCGCCGCCGTCGGTGCGGGCGTGCGCGAAGGGCAGCCCCTGGCCGATGGTGACGTCCAGGGTGGGTCCGCCCTCCCAGCGGGCGGTCACGGTCCAGTCGCCGCTGTCGGCGACCCGGGTCGCGGGGGCGTTCAGGCCCACGGCGCCCAGAGTCAGGTCCGCGGTGTGCGGGTACTCGTACTTGAGCCCGCCGCCGACCAGGGCAGGGGTGCGCGGATGGCCCATCTCCAGGCCGCCCGCGTGGGGCTTGTAGGTGGCGGGGTGGGCGTACAGGTTCTCGCCGTACGGGTTGTCCGGGTAGCGCTGGAAGATCAGCGAGGACCACCACTCGTTGGTGGGGGCCGGGCCGGTGAAGTCCTCGGTGACCTTGGGGCCGACCGGGGCGCCGTTGAGGTCGGAGGGGCCTGCGGCCCCGGCGGGTAGTGCGTCGTCGTAGCTGCCGGAGCCCACGGGGACGAGGGAGGCGGCCGAGGCGGGCGCGGCGGTCGGCAGTACGGCGGTGAGGGCGGTGGCTCCGCCGACCACCAGGGCCGCGAGGGCGGTGAGGGCTGTACGGACCCTTCGGGGGAGACGGCCTCGGGGGGCGGGGGACAGCGATCTCGGGTGGTCCATGCGGTGGTGCACCTTTTCTGTCGCGCGGCGAGGGGATCCGGGGTCCGGGAGCGCTCCCATTGCTGGGATCCGCGTTGAGTGTCCGTGGGTGAGCGGATGCACACAATGAGGGCGAAGCGAAAAGTTTCCTCTTCGTTACCGAAGGTGACCCCGGGTTCAGTGGGGTCCGGCATCCGGATGGCTCCGATGCGGAGACCTGGGGTCCCGCGGCCGATCCACCCGAAACCGATGGGGCGGAGGCGTGCAGGTTCCGGGGCGGGAATATTCGTCCGACCTTCCCGTTGTGGACTCGGTGCAACCTCTTGTTCATGTCTCCGAAAAGGCTTGTAACTTCATCGGTGCGTTGGAAGTTCTTCTCTTTCCCCTGGTGGGGTGCGGGGGCGGTTCGGGGGTGCCCGTCCATGTCTTCGGATCCCCGCTTTTCCAGGGGTTCCGTGTCCGGTCCGCGTGCGTGCTCCGGCTTCAGGCGCGGGTCGACCACGGTTCGCCTCCGGGCGGCCGGGGTGGAATTCCTGCCGGAGGCAGTACGACCGGCGGTTGCACGGAAGTTTTATCCGGAAGCGGCTCCGGCTGTTTCCGGAATTTTGTAATACACCCATGTGAATCCTTCTCTGTTCTCTGTAATATCCATCAGGAAATTGCTCCACCCGAGAATCGAAGGAGTCGTCATGGCCAGTTCCTCGCGCAACGCACTGGGGGCCGTCGGGGCCGCCGCCCTCCTCACGGCCGCCCTCGCCGGTTCCCCCGCGGCCGCCGCCGAGCGCATCAGCTCGGAGGACGAGCTCCTGGAGAGCATCCAGGAGGCCGTCGCACAGGAACAGGACGTCCAGCACCTGGCCGCGCCGGTCGTCGTCGGCATGGCGCCGGCCGCCGTCTGATCCGGTGGTGCCCCCGATGGACAAGGAACAGACCTGGTGCCCCAGCGGTGACGCCGGAGCCCCCGAGGCGGTCGTCCTCGGGGTGCGCTCGGGTGAGAACGGCAGGCTCGTCTACCTCGCCGACCCCGTCCCGGCCTCCGCCGTCCTCGACCGTGTTCCCGAGGGCGTCGAACCGGGGCGCGTCATGCGGTTCGCCTCGCACTGCGTCAGCGAGTGCAAGCACCGCCGGGGCAACGACTGCACGCTGGTCGAACGGATCAGCGCCGTACCGGGGAACCCGGAACAGGAGCGGGTGCCGCGCTGCCACCTGCGCGGCAGGTGCACCTGGTGGGCACAGACGGGTGCCGAGGGCTGCCGCCGGTGCCCGGTGATCTCCACGCGCAACACCGAGGACGACGAACTGGCGGCCCTGGTCGCCGACCCCGACGTCACGGTCGAGCAGGTGGAGCGGTGGATCGAGAACCACCGGAGGTGAGGCGGAGACGGTCTCCGTCCACAGGCCCGGACCGGGCCTGTGGACGACCGTCCGAAGGGCGGTCCGCTCTGGTACCAAGGTTCCATGACCGCCGCTGAACCCGCCCTCACCCAGGACACCCACGCCACCGACGCCCTGCGCGAGGCCGCCGAACGGCACCTGCGCGCCCTGGCCGGGGACACGGCCCGGCTGCGCGAGGACCAGTGGAAGGCCATCCACGCCCTGGTCGCCGAGCACCGCCGCGCGCTCGTGGTCCAGCGCACCGGCTGGGGCAAGTCGGCGGTCTACTTCGTGGCCACCGCGCTGCGCCGCGCCCAGGGGGCCGGCCCCACCGTCATCGTCTCCCCCCTGCTGGCCCTCATGCGCAACCAGATCGCCGCGGCCGAACGCGCCGGTATCCGCGCGCGCACCATCAACAGCTCCAACACCACGGCGTGGGAGTCCACCTACGCCGACGTGGCCGCCGGAGAGGTGGACGTCCTGCTGGTCAGCCCCGAGCGGCTCAACAACCCCGAGTTTCGCGACCGCGTCCTGCCCTCGCTCGCCGCGGGTGCCGGGCTGGTGGTCGTGGACGAGGCGCACTGCGTCTCGGACTGGGGGCACGACTTCCGGCCGGACTACCGCCGCATCCGCTCACTGCTGCACGAGCTGCCCGACGGCGTCCCGGTACTGGCCACCACCGCCACCGCCAACGCCCGCGTCACCCACGACGTCGCCGAGCAGTTGCGGTCGGGGGAGGACCGGCAGGAGACGCTCGTCCTGCGCGGACCGCTGGAGCGCGAGAGCCTGCGCCTGGCCGTCGTGGACCTGCCCGACGCCGCCTCGCGGCTGAGCTGGCTGGCCGAGCACCTGCCCCGCATCCCCGGTTCGGGCATCGTGTACACGCTCACCGTGAGCGCCGCCCAGGAGACCGCCCGCTTCCTGTCCGAACGCGGACTCGACGTGCGCGCCTACACCGGCCAGACCGACCCTGACGAACGCCGGGAGGCCGAGGACGACCTGCTCGCCGACCGGGTCAAGGCGCTGGTGGCCACCAGCGCGCTGGGGATGGGCTTCGACAAGCCCGACCTGGGGTTTGTCGTCCACCTGGGCGCGCCGCAGTCCCCGATCTCCTACTACCAGCAGGTCGGCCGAGCCGGACGGGGGGTGGAGCGCGCCGAGGCGGTCCTGATGCCCGGCCGGGAGGACCAGCGGATCTGGGAGTACTTCGCGGGGCTGTCCTTCCCGCCGGAGGAGACCGTGCGCGCCACCCTCGCGGCCCTGGAGGAGGCGGACGGCCCGGTGTCCGTCGCCCGTCTGGAGACGCGTGTGGACCTGCGCCGTACCCGCCTGGAACAGATGCTCAAGGTCCTGGACGTGGACGGGGCGGTCCGACGGGTGCGCGGCGGGTGGACGGCCACCGGCACCCCCTGGGAGTACGACGCGCACCGCTACGAGGCCGTCGCCGCGGCGCGCGCCCGCGAGCAGCGCGCCATGCTCGACTACCAGGCCCTCGGCACCTGCCGCATGGAGTTCCTTCGGCGCCAGCTCGACGACGACGCGGCCGCGCCGTGCGGGCGCTGCGACGTGTGCACCGGCGAGTACTGGCCCGCCTCCGTCGACCCCGCTCAGCGGGAGGCGGCCGCGGGCCACCTGGACCGGCCCGGTGTTCCCGTGGCCCCCCGGCGGCAGTGGCCCACCGGTATGGACACCCTGGGCGTCCCCCTGTCGGGGCGGATCAAGGACGACCTGCGTGCCGGGGAGGGCCGGGCGCTCGGCCGCCTCACCGACGTCGGCTGGGGAGGCGAACTGCGGCGGATCCTGGCCGCCGACGCCCCCGACGCGCCGGTCGGCGACCGCGTGCTCCAGGGGATCGTCCGGGTGCTGGCCGCCTGGGGCTGGGAGCGCCGACCGGTCGGGGTGGTGGCCATGCCCTCGCTCACCCGCCCGGCGATGATCACCGACCTGGCGGCGCGGCTGGCCGACCTGGGGCGGCTCGCCCCCCTCGGGACACTGGGCTACCGCAGCGAGGCCGGTCCGGGGCCGCGGCGGCACAACAGCGCCCTGCGCCTGCACCAGGTGTACGCGGAACTGGTCCTGGGGGAGGCGGTCGGCGAGCGGCTCGGCGCGCTGATGGATCGTACGCCCGGGCCGGTGCTGCTGGTCGACGACCACACCGACACCGGGTGGAGCCTGGCGGTGGGCGCCGCGCTGCTGCGGCGCGCGGGGGCCCCGGAGGTACTCCCGCTCACGCTGGCCACGACCGGTGGCTGAGACGGAACAGTTGCCGCCTACCGGCCCCGCGCGGCGGGCCGGTAGGCCGTGGAAGCGGCGGCTACCTGATGCGCTGGCCCCGGGGCGCGCCGCGGCGCACCGGCTGGTCCTCGCCCAGATCGGGCCGGGCGCCCGGTTGGTGCAGGGCGCGCGCCGCGAGGTGGTGCCCCCGCCCCAGCGCCTCCTTGGGGTGGCGGCCGGCCAGCCACTCGGGCAGGAACCCGGCCACGAAGGCGTCGCCCGCGCCCACGGACCCCGGCCTGGGCTCGATGTCCTCGGCGGGGGCCCAGATGGCGCCCTCGCGCGTCTTGGACGCCCACAGGCCGCCGTCGGCACCGAGCTTGAGCACCACGTTGGGGTAGCGCGCCGTGAGGATCTTGGCGGCCGCCTCCGGGTCCTCCGTCCCCGACAGGACCGTGGCCTGCCCCAGGTTGGCGAACAGCAGTCGCACCCCCTGGGTCCACTCCAGGAACTTGTCCGCGCCCGCGCGCTTCAGGGGCGCCTGCGAGCCCGCGTCCACCGAGATGGACATACCGCTCTCGCGCGCCATGCGCAGTGCCACGCGCGCGGCCCGCCGGGAGTCGGGGTTGATCAGGGTGTAGCCCGAGACGTGCAGGTGCGCGTCGGGGCCGAACACGTCGCGGGGCAGGTCCTCCGGCTGGAGCCGGGCGTTGGCGCCCGGGTCGCTCAGCATCGTCCGGTCGCCCTTGTGGGTGATCATGACCACGCACGTGCCGGTCGCCCGCTCGGGGTCCATGACCATGCGCGAGTCCAGCCCGTAGCCCATGAGCTCCATCTCGCGGGTACGGCCGGTGATGTCGGAGCCGCGGCGACCCACGAACGTGGTCTCCACGCCGCTCACGGCCAGCCACGAGGCGATGTTGGCCCCCGACCCGCCGCCGTACATGGTCACGGACGCGGGGGTGTCACTGCCGCGGGCCAGCGGGTGGAACGCCTGCGCGACGGCATCGGTCATGAGATCACCGATTACGACCACTCGTGTCATTTTCGCCAGCCACCACCGAGTTATGAGTATCCGTGCCCGCACGACGGTAACAGGTTAACTATCAGCGGCGTGTAACGAAGTGACAGCAGCGCGGCCACGCTCCGGAAAGACCGGGCCGGGGCCGCGGCCGATCCGCCGGGCGGCGCGGCGGAACGGCGGTGCGCGGTCCCCGATCTCCCTTGGCGGCGGCCGATCGTCGTCTAGGCTCGTGGGCGTGCAGTCCTACCCGAACCACTGGGAAGCCGACGTCGTCCTGACCGACGGAGGCACCGCTCACCTGCGTCCCATCACCGCCGCCGACGCCGACCTCCTGAGGGACTTCCACTCGCGGCTCTCTCCGGAGACGATCTACTACCGCTTCTTCGCGCCCTACCCGCGGCTGTCCGACCGCGACGTCGAGCGCTTCACCACCGTCGACTACGAGGACCGTGTGGCCTTGGTGGCCACGATCTCCGGAGTCCTCGTCGCCGTGGTGCGCTACGACAAGCTCGCCCCCGACGAGGCCGAGGTCGCCTTCGTCGTCGAGGACGCCCAGCAGGGCCGCGGGCTCGCCTCGGTCCTGCTGGAGCACATCGGCGCCGCCGCGCGTGAACGCGGCGTGCGCCGGTTCATCGCCGACGTCCTGCCGGAGAACCGCAGGATGATCAACGTCTTCCGAGAGGCCGGGTACACCGCCCAGCAGACCTTCGACGAGGGCGTCATCCGGCTCACCCTCGACCTCCAGCCCACGGATGACGTCAAGGAGGTCATGCGCGCCCGGGAGCAGCGCGCCGAGTCGCGCTCGATCGCCCGCCTGCTCTTCCCCTCCTCCGTGGCGGTGATCGGCGCCAGCCGCACCGCGCACACCATCGGCCAGACGGCGCTGCGCAACCTGCTCGGCGGCGAGTTCCAGGGGCCGGTCTACCCGGTCCACCCCGAGGCCAAGGCGGTCGTGGGCGTGCGCGCCTACCCCTCCGTGCTCGACATCCCCGACCAGGTCGACCTCGCCGTGGTCGCGGTGCGGGCCGAGGCGGTCTCCGAGGTCGTCGAACAGTGCGCGGACAAGGGCGTGCACGGCCTCATCGTGGTCAGCTCAGGGTTCGGCGAGGTGGGGCCCGAGGGCCGCGCCCGCCAGGACGAACTGGTGCGCACCGCGCGCGCGGCGGGCATGCGCGTGGTCGGCCCCAACTGCCTGGGGATCGCCAACAGCGACCCGGACGTCTCCCTCAACGCCACCCTGTCCCCGGAGATGCCCTCGCGCGGCCCCATCGGGTTCTTCTCCCAGTCGGGCGCCCTCGGCCGTGCCATCCTCCAGCGCGTCGACGAGCGAGGGATGGGTCTGACCACGTTCGTCTCCGCGGGCAACCGCGCCGACGTGTCCGGCAACGACCTGATGCAGTACTGGCAGGAGGATCCCGCCACCGAGGTGGTCCTCCAGTACCTGGAGTCCCTGGGCAACCCCCGCAAGTTCACCCGGCTCGCCCGCCGCCTCGCCAAGCAGAAGCCGGTGGTGGCGGTGCGCAGCGGAGGGTCGGCGCAGGCCACCCCCACCGGGCACGCCGCGGGCGGGCTCTCGCTGCCCGACTACGCGGTCACCTCGCTCTTCCAGCAGGCGGGCGTGGTGCGGGTCGACGACATCACGCAGATGTTCGACGCCGCCCAGGTGTTCGCCTACCAGCCCCTGCCCGAGGGGCCGCGGATCGGGATCATCGGCAACTCCGACTCCCTGGAGCTGCTGGTCAAGGACGCCGCGATCCGCCAGGGGCTCAAGCCGCACGATCCGGTCAACCTGGGGCCCGAGGCCACCGCCGACGACTTCGACGCCGCGCTCGCGGCTGCCCTGGCCGACGACGACGTGCACTCGGTCGTGGTCGTGTTCGTGCCCGCCCTCCAGCCCATCGGCGACGACGTCGCCCGCGTGCTGCGCGCCCGCTCCCTGGGATCGGACAAACCGGTCGTCACCACCTATCTGGCGCGCCAGGGGATCCCCGAGGAGCTGCGCGTGGTCGGGGAGCGGGGGGAGACCCTGCGCGGGTCGGTCCCCTCCTACCCGGCACCCGAGGACGCGGTGCGCGCTCTCGCCCACGCCACCCGGTACGCGATCTGGCGCGACCGCAAGCCCGGGCGGCACCCCGAGCTGCCCGACATCGACGGAGCCCGGGCGCGGGCCGTCGTCACGCGGATCCTGCGGCAGTCGGAGACCACCGCGCGCGAGGTCGCCTGGTTCGGCGGGGAACGGCGCTACGACGAGGAGACGGCGGTCTCCGGGGAGGACGCCCGCGAGCTGCTGGCCTGCTACGGCATCGACGCCTACCCCGACATCGCCGTCACCTCCGCCGAGGGGGCCGTCCGGGCCGCCGGGGAGCTCGGCTACCCCGTGGTGGTCAAGGCCGACGCCCCCGACCTGCGGGTCCGTGCCGGGGGCACCTTCGTCCGCGCCGACCTGCGCACCCCGGAGGACGTCCGCAGCGCCTACCTGTCCCTCAGCGACCGCTTCGGCGGCGAGGCCGGGCTGGTCGTGCAGCGGATGGCGGCCCCCGGCGTGCCGACGGTGGTCCGCGCGGGCGACAACAAGTCCTTCGGATCGGTGGTCTCCTTCGGCCTGGCGGACGTGACCGCCGAACTGCTCGACGACCGCTCCTTCCGCCTGGCGCCGCTCACCGACATGGACGCCGCCGACCTCATCCACGCGGTCCGTGCGGCACCCCTGCTGTTCGGGCTGCCCGCGGGGGCGACCTCGCTCGCCGAACAGCCCAACGTGGAGGCCCTGGAGGAGCTGCTCATCCGAGTCTCCCGCCTGGCGGAGGCCTTCCCCGAGATCGGCTACGTCGACTTGGACCCCGTGCTGGTCAACGCCACCGGCGCGCACGTCCTGGGAGCGCGCATGTGGCTGCGCGAGGCGCCCGACGTGCGGCCGGACTCCGGTCCGCGGCGGCTGCGCGGGGTGACCTACTGACCGGGGGCGGCGGCGGGCGGCCGCGGCCCTTCCGGTCGCGAAGTGTCGCCTTGAGAGGGCAGGATAGGGGCATGAGGAAATCACGTGCCGTGTCCACGGACTGGCGGCTGGAGATCGAGCGCAGCGGGTACTACCCCGCGCTGGTGATCGACGCCGTAGCCACGACCCTGGGGAGCGAGGGCGTCAAGGCGTTCATCGTGCACCACGAGGCGACCTTCGACCCGGCAATGGAGATGCGTCGGCACATCACCGTGATGCTGCTGACCGAGACCCGGCTCGTGGTCTGCCACACCGACGAGCACCCGCCCACCGAGCCGGGCGGTGTCTCACACGCCTCGACCACGACCGACAGCATCCAGATCGACAACGTCCAGTCGGTCGCCCTCACCCGTGTGGTCCCCAACCCGGCCCAGTACACGCCGGGCGGCCTGCCCAGCGAACTGGTGCTGAGCGTGAACCTGTCCGCGAACTGGGGCGCTGTGGCGCACGTGGACCTGGAGCCAGCGTCGTGCGCCGACGAGACCTGCGAACTCGATCACGGGTACACCGGCGCGATCACCGCCGAACCCCTGACGCTTCGGGTGAGCGAGGCGGCCGACGGCACCGACGCGGTGGCGGCGATGATGCACTTCGCCGACGCTCTGTCGGCGGTCACCGCACGGTACTGACGCGGGGGCGTCGGCGCCGGTGAGTTCGACGAAACACGGACGTGACAGGGACTTAACGAACGCAGTGTGAACAAGTGTGGTGTCTTAACAATCCGGCCCTCTAAAGTTGAACCGGATCCACCACCGCTACACGTGAAGACGTGCCCGCCGCCGACCGGGCGCGTGCCCGCCGTCCCCCGGGACGCGCGCGTTCACACGGAGAAAGGCCTCACTGCGATGACGCAGCACACGTCGCCGGTCCCCACGGTCGACACGCCCCTGGTACGTCTGGCCGTCGACCGCGGCATAGCCACGGTCACCCTCGACTCCCCCGGCAACCGCAACGCCCTGTCGGCGCGGCTGCGCTCGCAGTTGTCCGAGGCGCTGGCCCAGGCCATGGCCGACGACAGTGTCCGCGGTGTCGTCCTCACCGGAACCGGGTCGGTCTTCTGCGCCGGCGCGGACCTGAAGGAGGCGGGGGCGGCGCTGCGGGGGGAACCGGTGGTACCGGCTCCGGGGATGCCCGAGCTCTTCGAGCAGATCATGGGCGCCCCCAAGCCCGTCGTGGCCGCCCTCAACGGGGCCGCCCGCGCCGGCGGGATCGGCCTGGTGGCCGCCGCCGACATCGCCCTGGCGCCCAAGAGCGCCACGTTCGCCTTCACCGAGGTGCGCCTGGGCCTGGTCCCCGCGATCATCTCCGTTCCCGTGGCCGCGAGGATGCACTCGCGCCAGCTCAGCCGCTACTTCCTCACCGGAGAACTGTTCGACGCCACCGCCGCCGCCAAGTCCGGGCTGATCACGCAGGCCGTCCCGGACCGGGAGATGGTGCACGCGCTGGACGCGGTCCTCGAAGGGCTGCGGGGGGCGGCCCCGCGCGCGCTGTCGCGGACCAAGGAACTCCTGGGGGAGCTGGGGGCCGGTGCGATCGCCGGGCCCGAACAACGGTCGGAGGCGCTCGGCCGGATGGGGGAGCTGTCGGCGGAGTTCTTCGCCAGTGCGGACGCGGAGGAGGGCCGTGCCGCCTTCTTCGACAAGCGCCAGCCCCGCTGGGTGCCCTGACCGCGGGCGACGGTCCGTCGTTCCCGGGAGACGTCCCCCCGGGAACATCACACCACCCGATGTCGGATGCACCGCCCTCAAGGGACGGCCTCCGGCCGCAGCCTCCCTGCCCGTCTCCCGCCACCGCCCTCAAGGGACGGCCTCCGGCCGCAGCCTCTCCTTTGATTCTTCCCCTCTCCCTTTCTCCGGTGCTCGGCGTGTGTTCGCGCACCTTTCGGCGACACGCCACAATGGGGGGGTGAGCTACTCCGGAGATACCAGGGTCGGTGGCCCCGCCGACCTGCGCCAACTGCCGCATCTGACGATCGCCAAACTGGCCGTGGGCCCCATGGACAACAACGCCTACCTGCTGCGTTGCCGGGCCACGGGGGAGGGCGTGCTGATCGACGCGGCCGCCGAGCCCGACCGCATCCTCGAACTCATCGGTGAGCGCGGGCTGGCCCGCGTGGTCACCACCCACCGCCACCGGGACCACTGGCAGGCCCTGGCCGAGGTCGTTGGCCAGACCGGGGCGCGCACGGTCGCCCACCCCGCCGACGGAGACGAACTCCCCGTCTCCGTGGACGAGCCCGTCGAGCACGGCGGGCGCATCCCCGTGGGGGAGAGCCTCCTGACCGTGATCCACCTGCGCGGCCACACCCCCGGATCCATCGCGCTGCGCTACGACGACCCCGACGGCCATACCCACCTGTTCACCGGGGACAGCCTCTTCCCGGGCGGGGTCGGCCGCACCCTGTCCGACGAGGACTTCCGCTCCCTGTTCACCGACGTGTCCGAGCGCGTGTTCGGCGAACTGGGCGATGACACCTGGATCTACCCCGGCCACGGCGCCGACACCACGCTGGGCGCGGAGCGCCCGAGCCTGCCGGAGTGGCGCGAGCGCGGCTGGTAGCCGCTCAGGCGCCGAAACAGCAGAAGCCGACCGGGCCGAGGTGGAGAGCCACCGCCTCGGCCACCGGGACCCCGCCAACGAGCGCGCGGTGGAACCGGACCATGGCCGCCTCGACCGCGGTGTCCCCCACCGGGACGGGGCTGGCGACCACCGTGCGCACACCCCGGGCGTGCAGTGCGCCCACGAAGCCCGACGGAGCCCCGGTCACGGCGGTGAACCCCCGCCCCGTCCAGCACGCGGAGAGCGTCACCAGTGACGGAGCCCGGGCGAGCCCGGCCAAGTCGCGGGCGAGCAGCGGCCCTCCGTCCAGAGCGACCGAGGCGAGCATCGGGGTACGGCGCGGTACCTGGCCGTGCCCGGCCAGGTGTACCGAGTCGGCCTCGGCGGCCTCCTCCAGCACGCGGCCCCATCGCGCCTGCCCGCCGCTGAGCACCCGCGCGCCGGGGTACAGGCGCGCGAGCGCGGCGACCTCGCGTCGGGCCCCCTCCGGTTCCGGGGCGGCCACCAGCAGCGTCCGGCCGACGGGCGTGCCAGGGGCGTCGGCGTGCTCCACCCAGGAGCGCGCCGTGGGCACGAGGTTGACGGGCCGCCCGCACAGGGCGGGCAGCATCCCCCACGGGGGATCACCGAAACACGGCTCCGCGGCCACCGCGAGCGGCCGGTCGCCCACCAGCGGCAGGACGGGGCCTAGCAGGATCCGGGCGGCCTCGGCCGCCGCCGCGCGGACCCGCGGGGACCGTGCGCGGTCCCCGGTGAGGGCGTGGACCAGCCGGGCGACCGCCCGGACGGCACCGGTGAGCGGCCCCAGGGGGCGGGAGTGGACCCGGCCTCCGGCCGCGACCAGTGCCACGGCGGTGCCGTCGGCGGCGGTGAAGTGCACGAACCCCCGATCCGGCCCCAAGCGGTCCAGGAGCCTGTCGCAGATCCGGCTCCGCGGCACCGGGTCCGGGCGCCTCCCCGCCGCGTGCCAGGCGCGCCACCGGGCCGCCTCCCAGGCCAGGGCACGGGATGCGCTGTGCGGGCCCCGGCCCCCGGCCAGCGCGGCGCGGTAGTCGCCCGCCAGAGCGGAGAGCGACGGAGTGGCGGGTTCGTGCGGTCCGGGCAGGTGTCCCCGCGCCCAGGTGCGGGTCAGTTCCGCCCATTCCAGTGCGTCACGGGGGCGCCCCGAGGCCAGGGAGCCCTTCAGGCCGGCACGGACCACATGGGGATCGCGGGCGGCCCCGCCCAGCCAGGGGCCCGGGGCCCTGCGCGCACCGCACTCCAGGGCGTCCAGGGCGCGGTGGGCGGGGGTGGGCGCCTCGGGTGCGGGGGCGGCGAGCGGGAGACGCAGCGCGAGGCGGTCCCGGGCCCGGGCGGCCGGGGCCCGGTGCCGGGCCGGGCGCAGGGCGAGGTGTTCGAGCCTGGCCGCCAGCCGGTACCACAGCGAGCCGGGGCCGAACACGGCCCGGACCTGGCGGGTCAGTTCGGCCGCACGTGCGCGGTCCCCCTCCAGCAGGCGCAGTTTGGCCTCCACCAGGAGGGCGCCCGCCGTGGCCGAGCCCGGTTCCGTGCGCGGGCCGTCGTCGAGGGCCGTCGCGGCCTCCTCCACGAGCCCCTCCGCCAGGAGCGCCTCGGCCAGGTCCACGTGCAGGGCCTCCCGGCGCTCGGCCGGCAGATGGGGCAGGAGCCCGAGGAAGGTGTCGATCGCGGTGGGCGCCTCGCCCCGGTACAGGGCGAGGCAGCCGCGGTTCTGCCGGGTGACCAGGCCCAGCATGCGTAGTCCGCGCTCACGGGTGAGGGCGTGGGCCCGGGCCAGGTGGTCCTCGGCCTGGGGGAAGCGGCCGCACATCGTCTGCGCCAGCCCGAGGTTGGCCAGGACCCCGGGCAGGACCGGGGCCGCCTCGGCCACGGGGTGGCCGCGCATCCGGTGGCGGATGTCGTCGAGCAGGTCGGCGGTGGTCTCGAACCGTCCGGCGCGTGCCAGGAGGACGCCCTGTCTGACCTGTGACAGCATCCGGTGGCCGGACCGTGTGGCCGCGCTGTGCACGGGGCCGGTCCGCAAGGGGGCGCTGCGCGACTGGGAGGACACCTACGGCCGCCTCTCGTCGGGGGCTCGGCTTCGCCAGACCAGTGATAACAGCGCGGGCGCGCCCACGGCAGTACTCGGCTCCGGTCCGCTCACACAGTCGGGGGAGAAAGGCGGACGAAAGCGGGCGAAGAAGGGTGTCCGGTGGCGGGTTCCCGTGCCGACCGAACCCGGGGTTGGGGCCGACCCGTTCTGTGACCGTTGGGAAGGCCCCTGCGGTCGGTGCCGCGTCACACCGTGAACCACCCCGTCACCACGGGGCGGCGGCCCGTCCGGTGCACCGCGATGCTGAGTGGACCGCGCTCCAGGCCCTCCACGGAGAAGGTGCCGTCGGTCCCCACCCGCACACGCGCCACGGAACCGGGCCGGCGTACCTCCAGATCGGCGTGTGTGAAGTCTCCGCCGACCAGCCCGGAGAGGGAGCGGTGCGGTCCTCGCGCGCGGACCCGCAGATCCAGGGACAGCCCGTCGTGGCCGAACCGCAGGGTCGTGCGGTGTCCGTCGCCGGAGTCGCGCGAGGGTTCCGCCGCGGGTGCGGTCTCGGCGGTCAGCACGGCCAGGTCGGCTGTGTCGTCACGGCGGTCGAAGGCGGCCAGCGCGGCGGCGCGCCCGGCCGTCGCCCCGTCGTCGCGTCCGGTCACGGGCCCTCCTCAAGGATGCGGCGGAGTCGGCGGATCATACGGCGCCTCTGGTTGGCGGCCGTGGCCGCGGTCGGGCCGCCGCGGCCGCGGCGGGAGAGGCCGAGATAGTCCAGGGCGGCGCTCCGGTCGCGCGGGTCGGTCAGGCGCCCGACCGCCCGGTGCAGTTCCTCGCGCTCCTCCCGGTCCAGGACGTGGGTCTCGGGGTCGGGGAGGTGGTCGGGGCCCGCGAGGGAGAGCGAGTGGGGGTCGACGGGGCTGTGGCGGGCCGCCTGCCTGCGCTGTCGGCCGCACACGTCGTTGGTGACGCGGCGGAGCCAGGAGCGCAGGCTCTCGGGTGAGCGCAGCCGGGGAAGCTGCTGGTTGAGGGTGAGCCAGACCGTCTGGACGGCGTCCTCGCGGTCGGCGGCCGACAGGCGGTGGGAACGGGCGATCGCGTTCACCATGGGCAGGTGGCGGTCGACGATGCCCTCCCAGGCGCTGGGGTCGCCGCGGCGCGCACCGTGGACGAGGTCGCTGTCGGAGAGCTCGGCGGGAGGCGTCGGCGGCCCTGTCGGAACCGGAAACCGGGAGCCGGTCCCACCTTGGGGAACGCGGGAAAGTACGGTTCTCCGTGAGGGAGAAGGGCTGTTCGCTTCCTCGTATGACTGGTCTGGCACCGCGGGCCCCCACTATGATCGGACTCCCTGTCCGTTCCGGGGCCACGCTAGTCGCTGGACGTCTCGAATGTGGCGGAAACACCGCACAAAGCGGCGTTACCAGTGGTCACCGGAGTGCCTTTAGGGCACAATGGCCGAAGGTATCCAGGCGGGTCTGCAACCTTCTCGTGGTACGAGAGCGTCGGGGAAGCGCACTCGTTCGTATCAGGAGGTTCGGTGTCCGCTCGTGGCGTCTTGTACGTCCACTCAGCGCCCGCGGCGCTGTGCCCGCATGTCGAGTGGGCGGTCGCGGGTGTCGTTGGAGTACCCGTGAAACTCGACTGGGTCGCCCAGCCGGCGGCCCCCGGCCACCACCGTGCCGAGCTGAACTGGCAGGGCAGGCCGGGTACCGCCGGGGAGATGGCCTCGGCGCTGAACTCGTGGCAGCGCCTGCGCTTCGAGGTGACCGAGGAGGCCTCACCTGGATGCGACGGGGCGCGCTACAGCTACACCCCGTCCCTGGGCATCTTCACCGCCATCACCAGCGCCGCGGGTGAGGTACTCGTCCCCGAGGGGCGCCTGCGCGCCGCCGTGGCGCGCGCGGCCGCCGGCGGTAGGGACCTGGCCTCGGAGATCGAACTCCTCACCGGCCGCTCCTGGGACGAGGAACTGGAGCCGTTCCGGTACGCGGGCGACGGCGCCCCCGTCCGCTGGCTGCACGCCGCGGGCTGACCGCCGCCCTCGGCAGAAACGGGCTCTACCCGAAGAGCCAGGCGGCGACGGCCCGGCCGGTGGCCGGGTCGGCCGCACCGATCAGCCCGGTGTGCTCGTAGCCTCCCCGGTAGGGGAAGCCGGTGCCGTCCAGGCGGGTGAGCAGGCCCCCCACCTCCTCCAGGAGCAGTGCCGGGGCGGCCACGTCCCAGTCGCGCACGGGTACGTCCTTGACGAACAGGTGGGCCGTGCCCTCGGCGAGGCGGCACAGCTTCAGGGAGATGCTCCCGCTCTCCAGATAGCCCCGGTAGCCGAAGTGCTCGTAGACCTCGCGGGCGATGCCGTGCGGTTTGGGGGTGTTGTCGGTGAGCACGCCCGCTCCGGGCGGCGCGGGGTCGCACACCGGAAGGGGCCGTGCGTTGCGCAGCGCGCCCTTGCCCCGCACGGCCGTGTACAGCTCGTCGGTCTCGGGGGCGTAGACCGCCGCCGCCTCCGGCCGGCCGTCGGCGACCAGGGCGGCCTGGGTGACGTAGCCCGGGAAGCCGTGCGCGTAGCTGGCGGTCCCGTCGATGGGGTCGATCAGCCAGTAGAGTGAGGGCCGCTCCCGCTCCAGCGACTCCGGGTCCTCCTCGCTGACCACGGGGACCGCCGCGTCGATCGCTCTCAGGCGCTCGGTGAGCGCCCGGTGGGCCAGGGCGTCGGCCCGCGCCTTGAACTGGCCGCCCTCCCACACGCCCTCGCGCGTGGCGGCGTCCGAGCGCCACCGCCGCAGCAGGGCGCCGACCTCGTGGACGGCGGTGGCCATCGCGCCGGGCAGGTCCCGCGGCGTGCTCATCGGACCCCCGCTCGGACGGCGGCGTCCGCCGCGGTGACGGGGGAGGCGCCCGCGGGGGAGGGGGACAGGCCGTGGGAGGTGAACTCCTCCTCGCTGATGAACTCGTCCGCCCACCGCCGCACCATGGCCACACCCTCGCGCCAGTCGTCGGTCAGCCGGGGTCCGCCGTGCAGTGCCTGGCGCAGCAGCCCGACCACCTCGTCGACCCCGGCCGCGCCGGTCAGTGCGGCGGTCGAGGAGAAGCGCGGGTTGATCTCGAAGATCCGGGGCCGGCCCTCGGAGTCCAGGCACAGTTGCACGTTGAACGGGCCATCGGCGCGCAGGGCCCGCTGCACCTCGCGGCAGGCGGCGGCGACCTCGGGGGCGCGCCGGGTCACCGCGTACCGGGTGACGCCCTCCTTCAGGACGACCTCCTTGGGCACCACCGCCTGGACCTCGCCGTCGCGCCACACCACCACCGACACCGTGTACTCGGGGCCGGTGATCCGCTCCTGGACGATGAGGTCGTCGGCCGCGTAGCCGCTCTCGGAGAGCACCCGTGACACCTCGTCGGGGGAGTGGGCGACCGTCACACCGCGGCTGCCCCGGCCGGTGCGCGGCTTGACGACGAACCCGCCGGGGGAGGCCGCGGCGCCTGAGGGCCACTCCTCGGCCGACCAGGTGCGGGGCACCCCGATCCCCGCCTCGTCCAGGCGCCGCATCAGGGCGGCCTTGTCCAGACAGGTGCGCACGAACCCCGGTCGCGGCAGGAGCACGCACACCCCGTCCTCGGCCAGAGCCGTGATGGGCACCAGTTCCTCGTCCACGAGCGGCACGACCGCCACCGCGCCCTCCCGCGCGCACAGTTCGCGCATGCGGGGCAGGAAGGCGTCGCTGGCGCCGCCGGGCACCAGGTACCCGCGGTCCGACAGGTACAGGCCGGGGGCGGCGGGGTCCATGTCGGTGGCCACCACCCGGAAGCCCGACCTGCGCAGGTGGAGGATGGTGCCGGGGGTCGGTGCCGATCCGGCCGTGGTCACCACGACCGTCGGCTTCGTCGGCGGCTGCTCTGGCATGGCCGTTTCCTTCCACGAGGACGGGGGCGCCTCCCCCGGTGTTGACGCTGAGGGTAAGGGGCCGCCCGGTCCTCATGGTGTCGAACGGTCGAATTGGCCGGAATCGGTTGCTAAGTGAACCTTCCGGCGTCTTGAGCGTGCTCCGCCGCCGTCCGGCTCCGGGGCGGGCGGCGGCGGAGCACCGGTCCCTAGTGCTGTTCGTAGACCGGGGTGATCACGGCGCGCGCGATGGCCTTGAAGAACAGGTTGAAGCCCACGAAGGCGGGGGTGCTCGACTCGTCCACGGGCAGGCTCGGCACGCTCACCGCGTGGACGGCGAACATGTACCGGTGGGGCCCGTGCCCGGCGGGCGGAGCCGCGCCGACGTAGCGGTTGCCCCCGGCGTCGGCGCGCAGCGTGACGGCCGGCTCGGGGATGCCGGAGCCGTCGCCGGCGCCGGTCGCCAGTTCGGTCACGTCGGCGGGGATGTTGGCCACCGACCAGTGCCAGAACCCGCTCGCGGTGGGTGCGTCGGGGTCGAAGCAGCTCACGGTGAAGCTCTGCGTCTCCTCGGGGAAGCCGCTCCAGGACAGGTGCGGCGAGACGTCCTCGCCCCCGGCGCCCAGGATCCCGCTCACCTGGGGCTTGGCGAGGGTCTGGCCGTCGGCCACGTCGTCACTGGTCAGCGTGAACGACGGCAGTTGGGGCAGGAAGTCGTAGGGGGAGGGTGGCGTGGCCACGGAAGAGGCCTCCTTCGGTCGCGTGGACGTGCGTTCGGTGCCCGTCGCCCGAGGGCTCCCGGTCGCGGTGGGCACTGACGAAGATACGCGTTCGCCCCGCTTCCGCGGAGCCGAAGGGTCGGCGTGCCCCGACCGGCTCCGGTGCGTCTCCGTGCGCGCTCCGCGGCGGGGCCGCCGCCGTGTCCGGTGTTCCCGGCGCGCTCGGGCGCCGGGAACACGGGTGTTCAGTGGTTGGGGTTCGCGGAGCTGACGTCGGCCAGCGCGGAGTGCTCGTCCACGGCCCGGGCCAGGTCGCCGATCGAGATGATCCCCACGATGTCGTCGCCGTCGGTCACCGGCAGGCGGCGCACGGCCTGGGAGCGCATCATGTCCACGGCTTCGGAGACCCGGCACTGCGGCGGCACGGTGCTGACGTGCTCGGTACAGGTGGCGCCCGCGGTCTGGGTGTCGGGGTCGCCGCCGGTGGCCAGGCAGCGCATGATGATGTCCCGGTCGGTGAGGATCCCGAACAGCGCGCCCTGGCTGTCGGTGACGATCACGTCGCCGACATCGCCGTCCCGCATGATCTGGGACGCCTCGCGCAGGGTCGTGTCCTTGCCGATGGTGCGGGCGGGGCTGGTCATCAGGTCAGAGATGGAGATTGCCATGATTCCTCCCTTTTGTCCTGTTTCATCCTCCAATGCTCCTCTAGCCGCTCTCTGGCCGGATCAAACCTGGCGTCGGCGTCAGTCGATCGGCAGGCCGGTGTAGTTCTCCGCCAGTTCACCCGCAGCGAAGGCCGAGGTGGTGATCCGCTCCAGTTGCGACAACTGCAACCGAGTCTCGAACCCCGACTGCCCCGGGTCGGTGTGCAGGGTGGTGGTCATGAAGTAGGAGAAGTGCTCGGCGCGCCACACCCGCTTCAGGCAGGTGTCGGAGTAGGCCTCCAGCAGCTCCGTCGAACCCGTGGTGTGCAGGCGGGCGAAGGCCCGTGCCAGCACGGTCACGTCCGAGGCGGCCAGGTTGAGCCCCTTCGCGCCGGTGGGCGGCACGATGTGCGCCGAGTCGCCCGCCAGGAACAGGCGGCCGTGGCGCATCGGCTCTGTCACCGAACTGCGCATCGGCAGGACCGCCTTGGAGGTGATCGGCCCCCGGTTGAGCCGCCACGAGGCGTCCGCGCCCAGACGGTGGTCCAGTTCGTCCCAGATCCGCTCGTCCGACCAGTTCCCGGGGTCCTCCCCGTTGGGCACCTGGAGGTAGAGGCGGCTCACGATCGGCGTGCGCATGCTCGCCAGGGCGAAGCCGCGCTCGGAGTGCGCGTAGATCAGCTCCTCGTAGGCGGGCACGGCGT
Organism: Nocardiopsis sp. LOL_012; assembly: GCF_048060475.1. Lineage (NCBI taxonomy): Bacteria > Bacillati > Actinomycetota > Actinomycetes > Streptosporangiales > Nocardiopsidaceae > Nocardiopsis > Nocardiopsis sp. LOL_012. Next base: position 118,622 of record NZ_JBHMIV010000002.1, read on the forward strand.
CCGCCAGGATGCCCAGCCAGGAGTAGGGGTAGGTCCGCTCGAACGTGCGGCTCGCCCCCTCGGGGACCGCCGTGCGCGCCACCCCGTGGAAGCCGTCGCAGCCCACCACGTAGTCGGCGGTCAGGGTCCGCTCCTCGCCCCCGTGGGTGTAGCGCACCGTGCACAGGTCGGCGTCGAAGCCCTCCACCGCGTGCACGGGCGCCTCGAACAGCATCGGCAGGCCGCTCTCCAGGCGCAGGGCGATGAGGTCCTTGACCACCTCGGTCTGGGCGTAGACCCACACCCGGCGCCCGCCCGTCAGGGACGGGAAGTCCACGCGGTGGCGCCGCCCGCCGAAGCCCAGTTCGATCCCGTCGTGCGGGATGCCCTCGGCTTCGAGCCGCGCGGTCGCACCCGCCTCGCGCAGGGCGTCCACCGTGCCCTGCTCCAGGATCCCGGCGCGCTGGCGCTGCTCCACGTAGGTGCGGTCCCGGCTCTCCAGGACGGCGCAGTCGATACCGGAGCGCTCCAGGAGCCGGGCCAGGAGCAGCCCGGCCGGACCCGCCCCGATGACGGCGACGGTCGTGTGCTGGGGAAGGGTCATGGTCAGTCCTTGAGGTCGGCGAGTACGCGCTGGGCGATGGCGAAGGCGGAGTTGGCGGCGGGCACGCCGCAGTAGATCGCCGAGTGCAGGACCACCTCGGCGATCTCGTCGTCGGTCAGGCCGTTGTTGACCGCGGCCCTGACGTGCATGGCGAACTCGTCGTGGTGCCCGAGCGCGATCATGGCGGTCAGGGTGATGCAGCTTCGGGTGCGCCGGTCCAGGCCCGGGCGGGTCCAGACCTCCCCCCAGGCGTAGCGGGTGATGAAGTCCTGGAAGTGGGCGGTGAAGGGCGTGGTGCGCGCGATCGCCCGGTCCACGTGGGCGTCGCCGAGCACCGCACGCCGCACCCCCATCCCCGCCGCGTGCCGCGCCCCGTCGGTGCCGGGCGAGAGGTGGCCCAGCAGCGCGGCGGTGACCTCCTCGGGCCGGTCGGCCGGTGCCAGGTGGCCCGCGCCGGGGATCTCGGTGAGCGCCGCCCCCGGGATGCCGTCGGCGAGCTCGCGTCCGTGGGAGGGCGGGGTGGGTGCGTCCTCGCGGCCCGAGACGACGAGCGTCGGGGCACCGATCCTGCCCAGGTCGCCGCGCAGGTCGTAGGAGGCCAGGGCGTCGCAGCACGCGGTGTAGCCCTCGGGGTCGGTCGCGGCCAAGTCGGCCAGCAGCGCCTTGCCCGCAGGGCCGTCGGCGGTGCCGGGGTCGGCGAACCAGCGGCCCGGCGCCCCCTCGACCAGGGCGGCCAGGCCCTGGCCGCGCACCTGTTCGGCCCGCGCGCGCCACGCGGCGGGTTCGCCGAAGCGGGCGGAGGAGCACACCAGGGCCAGCGACGCCACCCGGTCGGGGTGGTGCGCCGCCAGGTGGGCGCCGATCGCCCCGCCCAGGGACACCCCCGCGTAGTGGAACCTCTCCCAGCCCTGGGCGTCGACCAGGTTCAGGACGAGCCGCGCCAGGTCGGCGACGGTGGCCCCGGCCGTGGCGGCGCCGGCGGGGGAGCCGCCGTGTCCGGGCAGGTCGTAGCGGAGCACGCGGTGGTCGCGGGCCAGGGCGCGCAGTTGCGGGTTCCACACGGACAGGGAGGTGCCCAGGGAGGGGCCGAGGATCAGCGGGGCGGCGGCCTCGGGGCCGTCGAGGCGGTGGTGGAGTTCGGTCATGGCGGTCCTTCGTCCAGTGCTCGGGGTGGGCGGTGTGCGCAGGGGCCGGTCGTCACCGGCCCCCGGGCCCCTCGGGGGCGAGGGCCCGGTCGACCAGTGCGGGGGCCGAACCCAGGTAGGCGGCCGGGTCGGTGAGCCCGTCCAGGTACCCCTGGGACAGCTCCGACAGCTCCGGCAGACGGCTCAGCGCCTCGGCGAGGGCGATCCCCTCCTCGGCGGCGGCCCGCGAGGCTTCGGTGAGCAGTTCCTTGGCCCGGCCGCGCCCCACGACCGGGGCCAGCGCGGAGGTGATCCGCTCGGCGGTGACGCGGCCGCCGGTCAGCGCCAGGTTGCGGGCCATCCGCTCGGGGTCCACCCGCAGGCCCGCCGTGAGTTCGGCGGCCTCGCGCGCGGCCCCGCCCGCCACGCGCAGCGCCTCGCGCAGTGTCTGCCACTCGGCGTGCCAGGCCCCGGCGGGGCGTTCGTCCTCGCAGGTCAGCGCGGACAGCAGAACCGAGGCCAGCGCGGGCAGGCGGCGGGCGGCGGCGGCGATGAGCGTGGCCCGCACCGGGTTGGACTTGTGCGGCATCGCCGAGGAGCCGCCGCCCGAGCCCTCGGCGACCTCGCCGATCTCGGTGCGCGAGAGCACCAGCACGTCGGCGGCGACCTTGCCGAGCGCCCCGGCCGTGAAGGCCAGCGCCGCCCCCAGGTCGGCGATCGGGGCGCGCAGGACGTGCCAGGGCAGGCGCGGCTCGGCCAGGCCGGTCCGGCGGGCGTAGGCGGCGAGCAGGCGCGGCCCGGTACCGGGGTCCCCGGCGGCGTACTCGGCGAAGGCCGCCATGGTCCCGGCGGCGCCGCCGAGCTGGACGGGGAGCGCGGCACGGGCCGCGGCGAGGCGGCGCTCGGCGTCGGCGGCCAGCGAGCGCCAGCCCGCGGCCTTGAGCCCGAACGTCGTCGGCACGGCCTGCTGGGTCAGGGTGCGCCCCGCCATCGGGGTGGCGCGGTACCGCGCGGCCAGGTCGGCCAGGGTGCGGACGGTGGCGGCCAGGTCCGCCAGGACCGGTTCCAGGGCACGCCTGGCCACCAGCATCGCCGCGGTGTCCATGATGTCCTGGCTGGTCGCCCCCCGGTGGACGTAGGGCGCGTGCTCGGCGGCCACCGCCGCCGTCAGGTCGGCGACCAGCGGGATGACGGGGTTGCCGCCGCCCCGGGCGCGCAGCGCCAGGCCGCGCGCGTCGAAGCGGGCCGGGTCGGCGGCCTCGGCCACCGCCCGCGCGGCCTCGCGGGGGGCCAGGCCCAGGTCGGCCTGGGCCCGGGTGAGGGCGGCCTCCGCCTCCAGCAGCGCCGCGAGGAACGCGGTGTCACCGGTGGCGGCCTCGACGGCCGAACCGGCCCGCCCGGGATCGAGCAGACCGGTGTCGAGCGCGTCGTCGGCGGGCGCGTCCGGGCTCACGCCGTCTCCAGGAAGACGGTCTCCCCCTCGCCTTGGAGGCGGATGTCGAACCGGTAGGTGCGGTGGGCGCCGGGCACTGGTTCGGCGATCAGGGTGGCGCGCCGCTCCTCGGGCAGCGAGGACAGCAGCGCGTCGGCGGGGTCGTCGGCCAGGTAGGCGCGGGTGTGCAGGTGGTGCATCAGCCCGCGGGCGAACACCGCCAGGCACACGTAGGGCACGCCCCCGGGCGGCAGGGTGTGCATCGCCCACTGGCCGTCTGCGTCGGTGGAGATCCGCCCGAAACCGGTGAAGTCCACGCCGTTGCGTCCGGCGCCCTGCCCGGTCACGGGGTCGCGGCGCATCGAACCGGGTGCTCCGGCGCGCGAGCCGTCCGGTCCGGGCTGCCAGATCTCCACGAAGGCGTCCGGCACCGGGTCGCCCGCGCCGTCGAGGACGCGGCCGCGCAGGGTGAGCGTATCGGGGTGGTGGGCGGGTGCCAGGTCGCCGCCCTCAGGGAAGGGCAGGGCGTAGCCGAAGAACGGCCCGACGGTGTGCGAGGGCGTCGGCGGGAGCTCGTAGGAGTAGGTCATCAGTGGCCCTCTTCCTCGTCCTCGAACCACGTGGCGGCCGGACCGTCCAGGACGATGTCCCAGCGGTAGCCCAGTGACCACTCGGGCACGGACAGGTCGTGGTCGTAGGTGGCGACCAGGCGGTCGCGGGCGCTCTGCTCCGTCACCGCCTGGAGGATCGGGTCGAACGGGAACAGCGGGTCGCCGGGGAAGTACATCTGGGTGACCAGGCGCTGGGTGAACGCCTCGCCGAACAGTGAGAAGTGGATGTGGGCCGGGCGCCAGGCGTTGGTGTGGTTGCGCCACGGGTAGGCGCCCGGGCGGATCGTGGTGAAGGAGTAGCGGCCCTCGTCGTCGGTCAGGCAGCGGCCGAACCCGGTGAAGTTGGGGTCCAGCGGGGCGGGGTGCTGGTCGCGCTGGTGGGCGTAGCGGCCCGCGGCGTTGGCCTGCCAGAGCTCCACGAGCTGTCGGCGGACCGGGCGTCCCCGGCGGTCCAGGACGCGCCCGGTGACGGTGATCCGCTCGCCCAGGGGCTCGCCGGTGTGGTGGCGGGTCAGGTCCTGGTCGAGGGGGCCGATGTCGGTGGTGCCGAACGCCGGCCCGCTCAGCTCGACCGCCTCGGGGTCGCGCAGCGGGATCAGCGGGTGCTTCGGGTGGCGCAGCGCGCTGCTGCGGTAGGGCGGGAAGTCGCGCGGCGGGTGGTGCTCGGTGGTGGCGGCGGCCTGTGCCTTGGCCACTTCGGCGTCGATCTCGGACTGCGGCAGGTCCGGTGGCAGTGCGCTCATCTGGGTGTCTTTCGAGAAGTGCGGCTGGAAGGTGGAAGGGTGTGCCGGGTTCAGACGGCGGCGTCGGCGCGGACCTTCGCGCCGGTCCTGGCGGCCACCTCGTCGGCGGTGGTGCCGGGGGCCAGTTCGACGAGTGCGAGGCCGTCGCCGGTGACGTCCAGGACGCACAGGTCGGTGATGATCCGGTCGACACAGCCCTTGCCGGTGAGCGGCAGCGCGCACTCCTCCAGGATCTTGGGCGAGCCGTCCTTGGCGGTGTGCGCCATGGTGACGATGACGCGGCGGGCGCCGTGCACCAGGTCCATGGCCCCGCCGATGCCGGTGACCATCTTCCCGGGGACGGCCCAGTTGGCGAGGTCGCCGCGGGCGGAGACCTGCATGGCGCCGAGCACCGCGGTGTCGATGTGGCCGCCGCGAATCATCCCGAACGACAGGGCCGAGTCGAAGAAGGAGGCGCCGGGCAGGACGGTGACGGTCTCCTTGCCCGCGTTGATGAGGTCGGGGTCGACCTCGTCCTCGCGGGGGTAGCGGCCGGTGCCCAGGATGCCGTTCTCCGACTCCAGGGTCACCTCCACGTCCGGCGGCAGGTGGTTGGGGATCAGGGTCGGCAGCCCGATGCCCAGGTTGACGTACTCGCCATCGCGCAGTTCGAGGGCGGCGCGTGCGGCGATCTGCTCTCGGGTCCAGGCCATCAGGAACTCGCCTCCGTCACGGTGCGCTTCTCGATCTGCTTGTCGCACGCCTGCTCGGGCGTGAGTTCGACGACCCGCTGGACGAACACGCCGGGCACGTGCACGTGGTCCGGGTCGATCTCCCCAGGTTCGACCAGTTCCTCCACCTCGGCGATGGTGACACGCCCGGCCATGGCGGCGAGGGGGTTGAAGTTGCGGGCCGCCTTGTTGAAGACGAGGTTGCCGTGCCGGTCGCCCTTGGCGGCGCGCACCAGGCCGAAGTCGGTCTCGATGGCGCGCTCCAGGACGTAGGGGACGCCGTCGAACTCGCGGACCTCCTTGGGCGGGGAGGCGGCGGCCACGCCGCCCTGTCCGTCGTAGCGCCAGGGGAGGCCGCCGTCGGCGACCTGCGTGCCGACGCCGGCGGGGGTGTAGAAGGCGGGGATGCCGCTGCCGCCCGCGCGCAGCCGCTCTGCGAGCGTGCCCTGGGGGATGAGTTCGAGTTCGATCTCGCCGCCCAGGTACTGCCGGGCGAACTCCTTGTTGGCACCGATGTAGCTGCCGGTCACCCGGCTGATCCGGCCCGCGTCGAGCAGGACCGCCAGGCCCGTGCCGATCGCGCCGCAGTTGTTGGAGACGACGGAGAGGTCGCGGACGCCCTTGTCCAACAGCGCCTGGATGACGACGGTTGGGACGCCGCTGACGCCGAAACCGCCGACCGCGAGGGACGCCCCGTCGTGGACGTCCGCCACCGCCTCGGCGGTCGTGGCCACCACTTTGTCCATCCGCTTCCATCCTTCCGGAACGCCGCCCGTGGGCCGCTGGTCTAGCCAATGTTCGCTTAGTGAACTAAAGTTCATTTATGAACGCTTTGAGTTTCGCGTGAGGACGCCGCACGTGTCAAGCCCCGGTAGCGTTCCCCCGAACGAGGAACTGTGGAGGTCCCATGCCGGTCGCCGAGACCACCTCTCCCAAGCCCGCCGGGGAGCCCGTGACCACCCTGAAACGGGGGCTGGCGGTGCTGGGCGCCCTGGCGGCGGCCCCCTCGGCGCGCATGCGCCGCGGCGACCTCGTGCGCGCCACCGGCCTGGCCCGGGCCACCCTCGACCGCGTCACCCGCACCCTGGTGCGGCTCGGCTACCTCAGGGCCGAGGAGAACGAGGTCGTCCTCGCCCCCCGCCTGCTCGAACTCGGCAACGCCTACCTGGCCGCCGACCCGGTCTCCCACGCCGCCGCGGCCCCCGCCCGCGCCCTGGCCGACGCGCTCGACGAGTCGGTGTCGGTGTGCGTCCCCGACGGCGACGGGGTGCGCTTCGTCCTCCAGTGCCCCCGGCGCCGGGCCATGGCCGTCACCTTCCACGTCGGCGACGTGCTGCCCGCTGAGCGCTGCGCCCCGGGCGCGATCTTCGCCGCGGACTGGGACGAGGACACCTGGCGGATCTGGCGCGAGCGTGTGAAGGAGGCCGAGGACAGCCGGGCCTGGGCCGCCTACCCCGCCCTGCCCGCCGCACCGCCCCAGACCGCCGAGGAGGCCGCCCGGGAACTGCCCGACCGGATCGCCCGCACCGCCGGATCGGGCCTGGCCGTGGACGACCAGCTCGTCGAATCCGGGCTGGTCGCCGTCGCCGTGCCGGTGCGCGGACGCGACGGCCGGTCCCCGTGCGCGGTCAGCGTGGTCAGCCACACCAGCCGCCACACCGCCGACAGCCTCACCGGGTACGCGCTCGACCGCCTGCGCGCCTGCGCCGACACCGTTGGACGGGCGCTGGCCGAGGACGGCCGCACGCACGAGCGGCCGGTGCCCGACCCCGCGCGCTCCGACGCGCTGCGCCGGGCCAAGGAGGAGCTGGGCGCCGACTTCCTCCAGTCGCTCGCCCGCGGCCTGGAGGTCCTGGCCTGCCTGCGGGCCCCCGCCGGGCTCACCCTGAGCGAGGCCGCCGACGCCACCGGCCTGGCCCGGGCCACCGTCCGCCGCTCGCTGCTCGCGCTGATCCGGCTCGGCTACGTCGCCGAGAGCGACGGGCGCCGGTTCTCCCCGCTGCCGCGCGTCCTGGAACTGGGGTACGTCCCCCTGTCGCGGCTCACGTTCGAGCAGATCGCCCGACCCCACCTCGCCGACCTCGTGGAAAGGGTGCACGACTCGGCCTCCGTCTCCGTGCTCGACGGCGAGCACATCCGCTACGTGGCGCGGGTGGCCACCACCCGCATCATCGGCGTGGACCTGGGGGTGGGGACCCGCCTGCCGGCCGCCCCCACCTCGATGGGCCGGGTCCTGCTCGCCGAGGACCCTCCGCCGGAACTCTCCGCGCACCTGGCGGAGGTCCGTCGCCGGGGCTACGCCCTGACCGACCAGGAACTGGAGGAGGGCCTGCGCTCCATCGCCGTCCCGGTACGCGACCGGGACGGGCGGGTCGCCGCGGCGATGAACGTGGCCGCGCACGCCGCCCACCGGAGCCTGGACTCCCTGCGCGAGGAGGTCCTGCCCGAACTGCGGGAGACCGCGCGCAGGATCGAGGCCGACCTCGCCGCGGCCAGTGAACGCAACCCGAACGCCCGTCCGCGCTGACCCGCCGTCCCCGCTGGGTACGGGGCCGGCGGGGAGCGGGTGCTGGACCGCTCCGGGGACGTGCGACCCGGAGAGGCCCGGCACGTCTGTGGTCATCCGGCCGCCGCGGTCTCCTGGTCGATGTCGGAGAGGTCGCGGCTCCGGGTCTCCCCGGTGAACCAGATGGCCACGGCACTGGCCAGTCCCACGCCCACGAGCATCCAGGAGATGCCGTGCGTGGCGGTCCCGCCGCCCGCGGCGGTGAGCAGGGACTGGGCGACGAGCGGGCTCAGGCCCGCGCCGAGCACGGTCGCGGTCTGGTAGCTCACCGAGGCGCCGGTGTAGCGCAGGCGGGTGTCGAACATCTCCGACAGCAGGGCCGCCATCGGCGCGTACATCGCGGTCACCACGACGGCCTGTCCGAGCACCGTCGCCGCGATGATCCCCCACGCCTCACCGGTGTTGACCAGCCACAGCGACGGGAACGCGATGACCGACACGGCCAGCGCACCGGCCAGGTACACGGGCCTGCGGCCGATCCGGTCCGACAGGCGCGCGTAGACCGGGGTGAGGATGATCGCCAGCACCGAGGAGATCACCACCGCGCTCAGGGCGGTGGAGCGCTCGTAGCCGATCCCGATGGCGTAGGAGATGATGAACGCGGTGAAGATGCCCTGCGTGGCGAAGGCGGCGATCCCCGCCACCACGGCCAGCAGCAGGTTCTTCGGACGGCTGGTCAGGACCTGCACGAAGGGGATGCGGCCCTTGGCCTTCTGCTCGGCCTTCTGCTCGGCCTCCTTGCGCTGGGCCTGCGCGAAGATCGGGCTCTCGGTGATCTTCAGCCGCACGAACAGCCCCACCCCGATCAGCACCACGCTGGCCAGGAACGGGACGCGCCAGCCCCAGGAGAGGAACTGGTCCTCGGGCAGCAGGGTCGCCAGGGTCAGGGCGGCGGTGGCCAGCACCGCGCCGGTGGGCGCACCCATCTGGGTGACACCGCCCCACACGCCGCGGTTGCCCGCCTTGGCGTGTTCGACGGTCATCAGGGCCGCACCGCCCCACTCACCGCCCACGGCGATGCCCTGGAGGACGCGCAGCGTCACCAGGATGATCGGAGCGGCCAGCCCGATGGTCTCGTAGGTGGGCAGCAGGCCGATCAGCGTGCTGGCCACACCCATGATGATCATCGTGGTGAGCAGCATCCGCTTGCGCCCGAGCCGGTCGCCGAAGTGGCCGAAGAGGACGCCGCCGAGCGGACGGGCGAAGTAGCCCGCCGCCAGCGTGCCGAACGAGGCGATGATGCCGATCAGCGGGTCGAGTTCGGGGAAGAACAGCGGCCCGAAGACCAGCGCGGACGCGGTTCCGTACAGGAGGAAGTCGTACAGCTCCACCGTGGTGCCGATGTAGCTGGACAGGGCGACCTTGCGGATCTCCTTCGGGTCGACCTCGGCGTCCGGCGGCGGTGTGGGAGGGGGCTGTGAGGAAGAGGTCATGGGGGGTTCTCCTCTCGTAGGGGAATGGGGGATGAGGGGTGGCCCGCGGCGGCGCGCGCCCCCGCGGGCCGGGGCGCTCAGGCGTAGTAGCGGTACACGGCCTGGAGCACGCATGCGGGCTTGTCGGCGCCCTCGATCTCGACGGTGCCGTTGACGGTGGCCTGCACACCGCCCTGGACGTCGGTGACCTCGGCCAGGCGGGCCGAGAGCCGCACCTTCGAGCCGACCGGGACCGGGGAGGGGAAGCGCACCTTGTTGAGGCCGTAGTTGACGGCCATCTCGATGCCGTTCATCTCCAGGACCTCGCCGAACATCGGGATGACCAGGGAGAGCGTCAGGTACCCGTGGGCGATCGGGCCGCCGAACGGCCCCTGCTTGGCCTTGGCCGGGTCGGTGTGGATCCACTGGTGGTCGTCGGTGGCGTCGGCGAAGGTGTCGACGCGGTGCTGCTCGATGGTGCGCCAGGGGCTCTGCCCCAGGTGCTGGCCGGCGGCGGCGCGCAGTTCGTCGAGTCCGTTGACGGTGAGCGGCATGGGTTCCTTCTCCTGAGAGGGCGGGAATGGTCGTCGGGGGGTGGTTCAGGACGCGCCGTGGCTGCGGCGCAGGTCGGCCTTGCGGAGCTTGCCGGTGGCGTTGCGGGGCAGGGTGTTGGCGAACACCACCGACTTGGGCACCTTGTAGCGGGCCAGACGGCCCTCGAAGTGGGAGAGGATCCCCGCCTCGGTGGGCGAGCTGCCGGGTTTGGGGACCACGACGGCTCGGCCCACCTCGCCCCAGCGGTCGTCGGGGACGCCGATGACGGCGCACTCGGCCACGTCGGGGTGGTCGTGCAGGACGTTCTCCACCTCGGCGGGGTAGACGTTCTCGCCGCCGGAGATGATCATGTCCTTGACGCGGTCCACGATGCGGACGAAGCCCTCCCCGTCCACCGAGGCCACGTCGCCGGTGCGGAACCAGCCGTCGGGGGTGTGGGAGCGCGCGGTCTCCTCGGGGCGACCCCAGTAGCCGCGCATCACGTTCGGCCCGCGCACGACGATCTCCCCGGGTTCGCCGGTCTCGGCGTCGGTGAGGTCGGGGCGCACCACGCGCACGTCGGTGAAGATGCTCGGCCGCCCCGCCGTCCCGGCCTTGCGGACGCTGTCGGCCGCGCCGAGCATGAGCACGCCGGGCGCGGTCTCCGTCATGCCGTAGCCCTGGAGGAAGGTCAGCCCGCGCTTTTGGTAGGCGGCGATGGTCGCGTCCGGCACCGGGGCGCCGCCCGCCATCAGCACGCGCAGCGAGGAGGTGTCGGCGCCCTCCCAGTCAGGGTGGGCGGCCAGGGCGTCGAACATCGCCGGGACGCCGAACATCCAGCTCACGCGCTCGGTGGAGAACAGTTCGATGGTGCGTGCCGGGTCGAACCCGGGTTCGATGACGGCCCGGCCGCCCTTGAGGATCGTGGGCAGGCAGGTCATGTTGAGCGCCGCGGTGTGGAACATGGGCGCGCTGACCAGCGTGACCTCGTCGGCGGTGACGTCGACGTCGATGAGGACGTTGACGCAGTTCCAGGTGATGTTGCCGTGGGTGAGGGTGGCCCCCTTGGGCCGCCCGGTGGTGCCGGAGGTGTACATGATCATGCAGGGGTCGTCCAGGCCCACCGGCTCGTCCACCGGTTCGGCCGGGGCGGCGGCCAGCAGGTCCTCGTACCCGCCGGGAGCGTCCCCGCCGACGGCGACTGCGGTCAGCGCACCGGCCCGCTCCCGCAGGAGCGCGACCCTCTCCGCCTGCTCGGCGCCGTGCACCAGGACGCGGGTGCCCGAGTCGTCGAGCATGTACGCCAGTTCGGGCGCGGACAGGCGGGTGTTGAGGGGGACGAACACCGCGCCCAGCGTTCCGGCCGCGAAGAGCGTCTCCAGCAGGGCGGGGTGGTTGGTGCCCAGGTAGGCGACCCGGTCGCCGCGGTGCACCCCCAGGCCGCGCAGCGACGCCGCCAGCCGGGTGACGCGCTCGTGCAACTGGGCATAGGTGAGGGAACGGCCGTCGTGGGTGATCGCGACGCGCTCGGGGGAGGAGCGCGCCCGCCGCGCCGGCCAGGAGCCGATCCCCTCGTTACGCATCGCCGCCCCCGTCCAGCCCGAGCAGCCGGGCGGCGTTGTCCTTGAGGATCTTGGGGCGCACGTGCGGCTTGATCTCCAGCTTGTCGAAGGCGGCCAGCCACCGGTCCGGGGAGATCACCGGGTAGTCGGAGCCGAACAGCACGCGGTCCTGGAGCAGCGAGTTCGCGTAGTGGACCAACTGCGGCGGGAAGTACTTGGGCGACCACCCCGACAGGTCGATGTAGACCTGCGGCTTGTGCACGGCCACCGACAAAGCCTCGTCCTGCCAGGGGAAGGACGGGTGGGCCATGATGATCGGCATGCCGGGGAAGTCGGCGGCCACGTCGTCCACGTGCAGCGGGTTGGAGTACTTGAGCCGGATGCCGCCCCCGCCGGGGGTGCCCGCGCCGATCCCGGTCTGGCCGGTGTGGAAGAGCGCGATCGCACCGAGCTCCTCCAGCTTCTCGTAGAGCACGTAGGCGGAGCGGTCGTTGGGGAAGAACTCCTGGAGGCTGGGGTGGAACTTGAAGCCCCTCACCCCGTACTCGCGCACCAGCCGCTCGGCCTGCCGGGCGCCCAGGCGGCCCTTGGCCGGGTCGATGCTGGCGAAGGGGATGAGCACGTCGGAGTGCTCGGCGGCGGCCTCGGCCACCTCGTCGTTGGGCACGGCGGGCAGCCCGGTGGTGGACTCGGTGTCCACGGGGAAGACCACGGCCGCCATGGAGCGCTCGCGGTAGTGGGCGGCGATCTCGGGCAGCGTGGGCTTGCGGTGGGCGGCGTCGGAGCCGAAGTAGGCGCTGGAGGCCTCGTGCAGCGAGTCGTCCAGGGACTGGTTGCCCGACGAGGACACCTCGGCGTGGGTGTGGACGTCGATCGCGGTGACGCTGGAGAGGTCGATACCCATCAGGACTCACCCTCCGGAACGGCCGGGGCGGGGATGCCGACGCTCTCGGGGGAGCGCCCCAGCGTGGAGGGCCAGGCGGCGGCGATGTCCTCGGCGCTCCACCCGCCCTCGGTCAGGGCCACCGACGTCTCGGCCGGGTGCGACCACAGCGAGAGCCGGTCGCCGCCGATGCCCACGCACTGGCCGGTCACCGAGGAGGCGGCGTCCGAGGCCAGGAAGGTGACCAGTCCGGCGGCGTCCTCGGGGGTGCCGAAGCCCTCGCCCTTGCGCAGCCAGGCGGGCAGCGGCTCGCCGGTCTCGCGGGCCTTCTCGATCAGGGGGGCGAAGGCGGGGATGGTCTCGGTCATGGCGGTGGCGGCGACGGGGATGATCGCGTTGACGGTGATGTCGGCCCGGGCGCACTCCATCGACCAGGTGCGCGCCATGGCGGCGATGCCGGCCTTGGCCGCGGCGTAGTTGGTCTGGCCGAAGTTGCCGCGCTGGCCCGCGGGGGAGCCCACCAGGACCAGGCGCCCGCCCTCGCCGCGCTCGCGCATGTGGTTCACGGCGGCGCGGGCGCAGGTGAAGGTGCCGCGCAGGTGCACGTCGATGACGGTGTCGAAGTCTTCGTCGGTCATCTTCCACAGGACCCGGTCGCGCAGCACGCCGGCGTTGGTCACCAGGACGTCCAGCTTCCCGAACGCCTCGACGGCGCGGCCGACCAGTTGCTGGGCGGCCTCCGTCGAGCCCACCGCCGCGACCGCCGCGACGGCGGTGCCGCCCTCGGCGGTGATGGTCTCCACGGCCGCCTTGGCCGCGTCGGCGTCGGCGTCGTTGACCACGACCGAGGCGCCCGCCGCCGCCAGGTGCCGGGCGTAGGCCAGGCCGAGCCCGCGTCCGGCCCCGGTGACCAGCGCGCTCTTGCCCGACAGGTCGATGCTGTCCGCCATGGTGATGGGTCTCCTTCGTCGTGGGGCGTCGGAGGCCGGAAGTGACTGGCGTCACTCCCGAACCCCAGTGATCTTGAACTTAGGCACATCTTCCACTCCCGTCAAGAACTTGCCTAACATTATTTCGCGGGCTACCCTGCCAGCGGAGGTGTGCGCATGACGACCGAGCAGACCGAGCGGGCCGTCGACGCTTCGGAGCCGCGGCCGCGCCCGCAGTCACTGATGCTGAGCTTCCTCGGCAACATCGTGCTCGGCCGCGACATCGGCGTGTTCTCGGGAAGCTTCATCGACGTCCTCGCCCGCGTCGGCGTGTCCGAGCACGCCGCCCGGTCCACGCTCAGCCGCATGGCCCGGCGCGGGCACTTCCACCGCGAGCGCCGCGGCCGCAGGGTCTACTACGGGCTCACCCGCGGCTACGCCGACGTCCTCGCCGACGGTGAGCGGCGGATCTGGAGCACCGGCGTGGTCAACACCGACACCGAGTCGCCGTGGACGCTGCTGGCGTTCTCCTTCCCCGAGGGGCGCCAGCGCGACCGCCACGACCTGCGTACCCGCCTGGCCTGGGCGGGGTTCGGGCCGTTGCAGAACGGACTGTGGATCGCGCCCTCGCAGATGGACGCGCGGCACATCGTGGAGGGTTCGGGGATCGGCGACAACGTCCGCGTGTTCCACGCCCGGCCCGTCGCCCCCACCGAGGTGGAGCGGCTCATCGCCGACGCCTACGACCTGGACGACCTGGCCGCCCGCTACCGGGGCTTCCTGGAGCGGTGGGACACCCCGGACCCGCTGCCGGGCGCGGTCGACGACCTGGCGCGGCTGCTGCACCTGATGTCGGACTGGTTGCAGACCATCCGCAGCGACCCGCGCATCCCGCTCGCCTACCTGCCGGGCGACTGGCCCGCCGTCCGGGCGCAGAAGCTGGTGCACGAACTGCACGGCGCCTACGCCGTGCCCGCCCGCGCCATCGCCGAGCGGGTCCTGGACACCGTGCCCATGCCCCCGCACGACGAGTGAGCCCCGCGTTCCTTACGGTTGACCTGCGACTGCTCTCAATCACCTCTCGCCGATCTGTATATTTTTCTATACAGTTAGGTCATGGTGATTCTTCAGCACACCCAGCAGATCAGTGTCACCGATGCGGCCAGACGTGGAGTCGCCGGTGTCGTCCACGAAGCGGAGCAGGGCAGCGAGGTTATCGTTACGCGGCGGGGTGAGCCTGTGGCAGCCGTAGTCGCCTTCTCCCGGCTCGCCGAACTCGAACGGGCTGAGGCGGACCTGAGGGATCTCGCCCTGGTCATGGCACGCGCACTTACGGATGACGGTCAACGGACGTCCTTGGATGACGTCCTGGCTGCTTTCGGGCATACCCGCGCCTCGCTTGAGGAGCTTCCTGAGGACTGATGGTCGAGATCACTTTCACTGCTCAGGCAGTCGACGACCTGCGCCGTCTCGGGCCTGACGTCGTTTCGAAGGTCCTTAAGAAGGTCGTTCTCTTGGAACAGAATCCCGAAGCGGGATATCCACTGGGGGGTGAGCTCACAGGGTTCCGCAAGCTGGTCGTCGGGCGCAATAGCTGGCGGATTGTGTACCGGGTGGCCGATGACAAGCATGTGGAGATCTGTGAGGTCTGGGCTGTGGGAGCACGAGCTGATGCGCAGGTCTATGCGGAAGCCGCCCGACGGGTTCGTGGGGTCTCCAGGGACAATGTCGTTGCCTGGAGGCTTGCCGTTGTCATCGAGCGGCTCGGCTTCCCAAGAGGAACTGCGGACCCGACTCCTCGCAGAGAGCCGGTCCCGGATTGGTTGGCTGAACGTCTGATCCACACCGCGGGCATGCCTCCTGAGGAGGTAGCGGCCCTTGACTTGGAACAGGCCGTGGACCGGTGGGCCGATTTCCGGTCCCGGCCGCGTTGACTAGTCCCTGCCCATCTGGTCCTCGGGGGACAGGTGCTCCACCGTCACGCCCGTCTCGGTGAACGTGCGCGTCACGGTGGCCGAGGTGTACACCCACAGGATCCGCAGGGGCGTGTCGCCCACGTTGCGGAACAGGTGCGGCAGCGGCGAGGGGATGTAGGTGGTGTCGAACCGGCTGAGCCGGGTCACCCTCCCCTCCACCAGCACCTCGGCCTCGCCCTCCAGGACGGTGACGTGCTCGTCGCAGTTGTGCGAGTGCATCGGCGCCCCCGAGCCCACGGGGTAGACGCTCATCCCGCTCGTGATCCGGTTCTCCTCGCCGGCCGCGGCCCTGGTGACCAGCGGGGTGGTCGAGACCGCCCCGCCCCGGTCGAGCACGGGCACCTCCGCCGCCTTGATGATGACCGTCACGGTCTCCTCCTCACGTCGCCCGGCTCTCGGGACGCTTCGAGGCTAGGCCGGTCGGCGGCCCGCGGGGAGCCGTGCGGCGTGCATCTTTACCTTGCGTCCGGGGCTCTGTGAGCGGCGCGGAACGCGCAGTACGGTCGCTCTGCAACCGTCCCCGAAGCGAGGTTCCCCATGCGAGTGCCCAAGATCGACCCGAACGAGATGAGCGGCCGCCAGAAGGAGATGGCCGACCGCATCGCCGGCCGCCGCGGCGCGGTGCGCGGCCCCTACCAGGTGTGGCTGCGCAGCCCGGAGCTGTGCGAGCGGGTCGAGTCGCTCGGCGCGTTCTGCCGGTTCGAGTCCTCCCTGCCCCTGCGCCTGCGCGAGCTGACACTGCTGATGGCCGCGCGCCACCGCGACGCCCAGTACTCCTGGAACGCGCACGTGGACAAGGCCGTGGAGTCGGGCATCCCCGCCGAGGCCGTGCGGGCGATCGCCGAGCGCCGCGAACCGGAGTTCGACCGGGAGGAGGACGCCGCCTTCTACCGCTTCTGCCAGGAGCTGCTGGAGGAGCGCTTGGTCTCCGAGGACACCTTCCGCGCGGCGGAGCGGCACTTCGGCGCGCAGGGCCTGGTGGACGCGGTGGGCGCGCTGGGCAACTTCACCATGCTGGGCATGCTGCTCAACGCCTTCGAGGTGGACCTCCAGGCCGACCGGACGCCGCCGTTCCCCGACATCCGCGGCTACGCCCGAGTCGAGGACGCCTAGATGTCCGAATTGCAACGAATATCATATTTGGTACTTGTATAGGCCTTTGGCTAGGCTTCACGTGCACTATGGGTGGTGTGACCTGGGGCACTCGCCCCAGCAACCCGAAAGGTGATCATGGACCGTCTTCTCGTCATGCGCAGCTTCGTCACCGTCGCCAAGGTCGGCAGTTTCAGCGGAGCGGCCAAGACACTCGGGACGTCGGGCTCACTCATCTCCCGCCACGTGGCCGACCTGGAGAAGCAGATCGGCGTGCGGCTGGTCAACCGCACCGCGCGGTCGGTCAGCCTCACCGAACTCGGCGCGCGCTACAGCGAGTTCGCCCAGCGGGTCCTCGACGAGATCGACGAGGAGGACGCCAGCATCGCCGGGATCCACGACCGGCCGGAGGGGACGCTGTCCATCATCTGTCCCAAGTGGATCGGCAGCCTCGACCTGGGCGATGCCGTGGCCGCGTTCTCGCTGGCCCATCCGAAGATCAACGTGCGCTTCGAGCTGGGCGGACTGTCCGACCGCACCTACGACTTCCTCGACAGCGGGTTCGACGTCGCCTTCCACACCCGGGACCTGCGCGACTCCAGTGTCCGGCTGAAGAAGGTCGCCGCCCTGCCGTTCGTCCTGTGCGCCTCCGAGGACTACGTCAAGCGCCGCGGTGAGCTGGCCTCCCCCAACGACCTGGCCGACCACGACTGCCTGGTGCACGTCAACGACCCGGTCTGGCGGATCGGCCACGGCCACGAGAGCACGCTGCACAAGATCCGCAACGCCGTCTTCCAGTCCAACTCCTACCTCGCACTCAAGAAGGCCGCCGTCCACGGCCGGGGCATCGCGCTGATCCCGCACCGTTCCGCCTACGACGACCTGGTGGAGGGCTCGCTGCGCGTCCTGCTCCCGGACCTGCCGGTCCCCGACCGGTCCCTGTACGCCATCTACGGGCCGGCGCAGCACACCCCGCGCAAGGTCAAGGTCTTCCTCGACTTCATGACGGAGTGGTTCTCCGCCAACCCCATCCCGTCCTACGGCCAGGCGCCCGCCCCGCGCCGCGCGCAATAAACGATTGAGCCATCAGCGCCGTTCGCACTATTGATCGCCTCTTCGGGGGCTTCCTAGGATCACCAGTGTCGGCGGTGGCCAACCCGTCCACGACCACGAGAGAGGTGGCGGCAGTGGGAATCCAGCGCATCGAATCAGTGACCTACGGTGTTGATTCCCTCACGGAGAGTATGCGCTTCTTCGGCGACCTCGGGCTGACCCTCGTCAGGGCCAGCCCCATCGAGGCCGTCTTCGCGACCCTGGCCGGACAGAAGATCCGGCTCCAGACCGACCCCGACGACTTCCTCCCCCCGCCCCTGGAGGAGGGGCCCACCCTCCGCGAGGTGGTCTGGGGCGTCGACACCGCCGAGGAACTCGACACCCTCGTCGCCCGTCTCGCCGCCGACCGAGAGGTGCACCGCACCGAGGACGGAGTCCACCACACCGTCGACGGGACCGGCTTCGGCCTGGGCCTGGCCCTGGCCGACGACGGCGGCTTCACCCCGCCCCAGCCCCGCCCCCGCAACACCACCGGCGACGTGAACCGCGTGAGCGAACCCCTGGAGTCCATCCAGCGGGCCCGCCCCATCCGGATCTGCCACGTCGCCCTGAACATCCCCAAGGAGGGCCGGGAGGAGGCCGTCGGCCTCTACCTCGACCGGCTCGGCTTCGTCCCCACCGACGTCGTCGAACCCGTCGGCACCTTCATGCGGTGCTCCGACGACGTCGAGCACCACAACTTCCTGCTCTGCCACCGCCCCGACCGCGCCGGAATGAACCACATCGCGCTGGAGGTCCCCGGGTTCGACGACGTCGTCGAGGGCGCCAACCACATGATCGAGCGCGGCTGGATGGAGTCCCGGCGCCTGGGGCGCCACACCATCGGCTCCAACGTCTTCCGCTTCCTGCACGCACCGTGCGGCGGACGGGTGGAGTACGCGGCCGACATGGACCGGGTCGACGACTCCTACGGCCCCCGCGTCCACGAGACCGCGCCGCCCCACACCCTCTGGACGCTGCGCACCTCACGGGAGAACCGCAATGACTGAACCCACCTACCCCACCCTGCGCATGTACATCGACGGCGCGTGGTGCGAGGGAGGCGACGGCCGCACCGCCCCGGTGGTCAACCCGGCCAACGAGAAGACCCTCGGCGAGGTGCCGCTGGCCACCGCCGCCGACCTCGACCGCGCCCTGGCCGCCTCCGTCACCGGATTCGAGGCCTGGAGCGCCACACCCGTCGCCGAGCGCACCGCGATCCTGCACGAGGCCGCCGACCGCCTCACCGCCCGAGCCGACCGCGTCGGCCGCCTCATGAGCACCGAACAGGGCAAACCCTTCCGGGAGGCGCGGGGCGAGGCGCTGCGCGTGGCCAACACCCTGCGCTGGGACGCCGACGACGCCCGCCGCGCCTACGGGCGCGTCATCCCCTCCGCCCCCGGCACCCTGCTGTCGGTGCGCCGCGAACCCATCGGCCCCGTCGCCGCGTTCACCCCCTGGAACTTCCCGGCCGGATCGCCCATGCGCAAGATCGCCGCCGCGCTCTCCGCCGGGTGCTCCATCGTCATCAAGGCCTCGGAGGAGACCCCCGGCACCGCCTGCGAGATCGTCCGCTGCTTCGACGAGGCCGGACTGCCCGCCGGCGCCCTCAACCTGGTCTTCGGCGAACCCGCCGAGGTCTCCGCGCACCTGATCGCCGCCCCCCAGACCAGGCTGGTGGCCTTCACCGGCTCCATCCCCGTCGGCAAGCTGCTGGCCGCCGCGGCGGGGCAGGCCATGAAGCCCTCCCTCATGGAACTGGGCGGCCACGCCCCCGTCATCGTCTGCGCCGACGCCGACCCGGTGGCCGCCGCCAAGCGCGCCGCCGCCGCCAAGTTCGCCAACGCCGGACAGGTGTGCACCTCGCCCAGCCGCTTCCTCGTGCACGCCTCCCTCGTCGAGGCGTTCACCGAGGCCTTCACCGAGGCCGCCGAGGAGGTCGTCATCGGCGACGGCCTCGCCGAGGGCGTCACCATGGGGCCGCTGGCCAACGACCGCCGCCTGGCCGCCATGGAGGAACTGGTCGCCGACGCCGTCGGCCGCGGCGCGAAGGTCCGCTGCGGCGGCTTCCGCCTGGACCGGCCCGGCTACTTCTTCGCCCCCACCGTCCTGACCGGCGTGCCCGACGAGGCCCGGATCATGTCCGAGGAGCCCTTCGGCCCCGTTGCGCCCATCACCTCCTTCACCGACCTCGACGACGCGCTGCGCACCGCCAACGCCCTGCCCTACGGCCTGGCCGCCTACGGCTTCACCGAGTCGGCGGCCACCGCCGAACGCCTCGTGCGGGGCCTGGAGGCCGGGATCCTGTCGATCAACCACTGCGGCGGCTCCGTGCACGAGGCCCCCTCCGGCGGCGTCAAGTCCAGCGGCTACGGCCGCGAGGGCGGCCCCGAGGGACTGGACGCCTACCTCGTCACCAAGCGCGTCTCCCACCTGCTGGAGGCCTGAGGTGAGGTACTGCCGCGTGTCGACGCAGGCCGGGCCCGCCTGGGGCCGGGTGGAGGAGGGCACCGTCCTGCTGCTGGACGGCTCGCCCCTGGAGGGTGAACCCGCCCCCACCGGCCCGGCCCTGTCCCTGGAGGAGGCCCGCCTCCTGCCGCCCGTGGTGCCCGGGGTGTTCTACGCCGTGGGCCTCAACTACAAGGACCACGCCGCCCATGCCCTCGCCCACGGCTACCCGGGCGCCGTCCCCGAGCGCCCCGAGGTGGGCTACCGGGCCAACAACGCCCTCACCGGCCACGGCGCGCCGATCGTCAAGCCGGCCGAGGTCACCGGCCGGTTCGAGGCCGAGGGCGAGGTGGTCGCCGTGATCGGCCGCACCCTGCGCCACGCCACCTACGAGCAGGCCCGCGCCGGCGTCTTCGGCTGGACGGTCGGCAACGACGTCAGCGCCCGGGAGTGGCAGCACGCCGACCGCTCCTTCTGGCGCAGCAAGAACAGCGACACCTTCAAACCCATGGGCCCCTGGATCGAGACCGACGTCGACCCCCTGGCCCAGACCACCACCATGCGGGTCAACGGCGAGACGAGGAAGGCCTTCGCCACCGGCGACATGATCTTCGACCCCTACGAGTACATCGTCGAAGCCACCCGCCACCTCACGATGCACCCCGGAGACGTGCTCTGGATGGGGGCCGACGGCACCTGCCAGCTCGAACCGGGCGACACCGTGGACATCGAGATCAGTGGGATCGGCACCCTGTCGAACCCCGTCCGGCTCAGCCACCCCGACGAAGGACGAAGCCATGAGTAACCGGCCCCGTTACATCCACCACGTGAACTTCCCGACCACCGACCCCGAGCGGACCAAGGAGTGGTACTCCAAGGTCTTCGGGCTCAAGGCCATCACCCCCAAGAGCAACACCCGGGTCGTCCTGATGACTCGCGGCAACTTCGACCTCCACTTCACGCCGGTGGAGGAGATGGAGCGCATGGCGCCCTACCACTTCGCCATCGAGGTGGACGACTGGGACGGCTTCCTCACCCACCTCAAGGAGCTGGGCATCCGGCACACCCGCCCCATCCGGCGCCCCGAGAACAACTCGATGTTCTGCTACATCCACGACCCCGACCACACCATGATCGAGCTGGTCTACCACGGCAACCGTCCGGAATAGCCCTTCGGTTCCGAGCAAGGAGAACAACGATGGGTTACGCCAAGTCCGACGGCTCCGCCATCTACTACGAGGTCCACGGCTCCGGCCCGGCGGTCCTGCTCGTGCACGGCTCCGGCGGCCACCACGCCGCCTGGTGGCAGCAGGTCGCCGCGCTGCGCGACCGCTACACCGTCGTCACCGTCGACCTGCGGGGCTTCGGCAACTCCGACTCCTCCATGGCCGAGTTCGACAGCCTGGAGTTCCCCGGCGACATCACCGCCGTCCTGGAGGCCGAGGACCTCACCGACGTCATGCTCGTCGGCCAGTCCATCGGCGCCGTGGCCGCCCTGCGGGTCGCCCTGGCCTGCCCCGAGCGGATCAGCGGTGTCGTCCTCGCCCACTCCCTGGGCGGGCTCAGCCACCCCGAGCTCTCGGACCTGGTCGCGGCCGACCGCGCCGAGGCCGTCAAGCTCCCGGTGATCGACCGGCTGCTGAGCAAGGACTTCCAGGAGAACGAGAAGGCGCGCACCTTCCTGTTCCAGCAGATGGGCACGTTCAACGTCGCTAAGATGGCCGACCTGCGCAATCTGTCCACCGGCGGCCCCACGATCGAGGAGATCACCGCCTCCGGGGTCCCCGTCTGCTTCCTGGCGGGCGAGAAGGACGCCGTGATCAGCCCCGCCACGGTCACGCGCGCGCACGAGCTCCTGCCCGGATCCCTCCTGGAGCTGGTGCCGGACGCCCCGCACTCCATGTACTGGGAGGCGCCCGAGCTGTTCAACGCCGCCGTCGCCCGGGTCCGCGACACCCTCACCGAAAGGAAGGCCCACTCATGAAGCTCACCCTGGCCCAGGCCGAGGAGATCGCCGAGGCCGCGCTCAAGGGCGGGCAGGCGATCGGCAAGGCGTTCAGCATCGCCATCGTCGACGACGGCGGGTTCCTCGTGCTGGCCAAGCGCTCCGACGGCGCGCGGCCGCTCACCCCCAGCATCGCGCTGGCCAAGGCCTACACCGCCTCCGTGATGCGCCGTCCCAGCCGCATGCTCCAGCCCTGGGCGCAGAGCAACCCCGGTTTCTTCGCGCAGCTCTCGCAGATGGGAAACCAGCCCATCGTCGCCACCGAGGGCGGCGTGACCATCAAACGCGACGGCGAGATCATCGGCGGCCTGGGCATCTCCGGCGGCACCGGCGAGGAGGACCAGCGGATCTGCGACGAGGTGCTCTCCTCGTTCGGCTACGAACTGGACTTCCCCGCCTGGGCCGGCTCCGCCCAGCACAAGGACGAAGGAGACGACAAGCGTGGCTGACGATTTCAAGTTCCGCATCGACCACCACGGCAGCCTCGTCCGCCCCACGGGCCTGATGGAGGCGCGCCGCCGCGGCAAGGCCGGAGCCATCGACGAGGAGGAGATGCGCGCCGCTGAGCAGGAGGCCGTCACCCAGGCCGTGTGGGCGCAGAAGAAGCTGTACTACACGGTCACCACCGACGGCGACTTCCCGCGCGACGACATCCGCAGCTCCGTGTTCGACGCGGTGGAGGGGTTCCGCGAGACCGACGGTGCGGACGCCTACGGTCGCCCCAGGTGGGTGGCCGAGAGCGAGCTGAAGGTGCGGCGCCCGCTGGTCGCCGACTGGGTGTCCTACATCCGTGAGCACCCCTGGACCGTGCCCAAGGTGAACCTGCCCTCCCCGGCCTGGCTGGCGGCGCAGACCTTCGACCCGGGCGGCCCGTGGAAGAGCGTGCGCGAGCTGGGCGAGGAGATCGCCCGCATCATCCGCGACGAGATCCAGCTCGCCATCGACCGCGGCGCCAGGCTCGTCCAGATCAACGACTTCGCCTACGCACGGCACCTGTCGCCGGGGCGCACGCCCTACCTGTCCCTGGACGACTGCATCGCGCTGGACTCCGCGGCGGTGGAGGGCCTGAACAAGCCCGAGGACGTCCGGGTGGGGCTGTGCCCCACGCACTCGGCGAAGGGGGAGGTGGACACCGAGGCCGCCGCCCGCGTGTTCGCCGAGGTGCCGGTGGACCGGTGGGTGCTGCCCTTCTGCAAGGGCACCGAGGGCGAGATGGACCTGCTGCGGGCGGTGCCCGCCGACCGCGACGCCTGCCTGGGCGTGGTCAGCCCGCGGACCGCCGAGCTGGAGGACATCGACGCGATCGTGGCCCGGATGGACGCCGCCGCCGAGGTCAAGGACATCGACGACCTGGCGGTGAGCCCCAGCGAGGGCTTCTCCGACCAGGCCGGCCGAGCCGTGCTCAGCGAGGACGAGCAGCGGCGCAAGCTGGTCCACGTGGAGACCGTCGCCCGCATGTGCTGGGGCAACGAGCTCTAGCGGCACCCTGTGGCCGAGGTTCTCCCCAGGACGAAGATCGACGCCCATCTTCGTCGCAGGACGAACCTCGGCCATGACAACGAACCCCGGCCACAGGACAGCGAGCCCCGGCCCCGCCCCAGGGGGCCCTCGCCCTGGACGCGTACGGCGCGTTCCTCCTCGGGGGTGAGGGGGCCGTCGTCGGGGCCGGTCCGGTCCGGGGGTTCGGCCGCCGGGCGGGGCTCCAGCGGGGAGCGCCAGATCGGCGGGTGGGGGCGGCCGTCGGGGGCGGTGACGCACACGCGGGTGGTGACGCCGTGGGTGGTGCCCCACACCTCGCCGCCCTCCAGGGTGGCGCCGAGCCAGCGCACCCGGGTTCGGTGCCGGGCGGCCCACCGGTCCAGGGCGGGTAGGTCGGGGAGCCGGCGGATGTCGCACACCGTGCGTACCGGCGGGGTCGTGAGGCGTCTCCGTTCAGGGGCGGGCGCTGGGCCGGGACGCTGCGGCGGGCCAGGAGTGTGAACAGGCCCCGGTAGGTGGGGGCCTCCAGGCGTTCGAAGGGGTCGCCGGGGCCGGTCCAGCCCACGGGGCGGATCGCGTAGTAGGTGCGGGTCCCGTGGGCGTCCTCGTCGAAGGAGACGATTCAGCGGCTCGCGATCAGGGCGTCCAGCGCGTGGCGGATCTCGGCGTCGCTCATCGGGCCGCCCCGTCGCGCCGGTGGGGGTGGCGGGGAAGGTGCCGCCGAGCAGCGGGATGGGGCCGGTGATCACGGAGGGGCGGGTGGGAGGGAGCGGTCGGGCGTAGCGGCGCACCCGCCCGGAGCGGCGGCGCAGGCTGGAGGCGGCGGTTCGGGCCGTGGCCGACGCGGGGGGCCACAGCATCAGCAGGGACAGCAGCAGGCAGCGCACAGGGCGGCTCCTTCGGCGAAGGCCCATGAGGATCACGATCGGGTTGGTATGGTCCATCTAGAACAGTGAATCACCGTTTTTTAAGTCCATGAAGTGAATCCATCACTGTGGGGACAATAAGGTGAATCGGACATTGGCCACAAGGTACTCACGCCCATACCATCGACGCATGCCCGAACCCGCGTCTGACTTCAGCCCGACCATCCGGCGCCGCAGACTTTCTGAAGAGCTGAAGCAGCTACGTGCGGCGGCTGGGCTCACCCTGGAGCAGGCGGCGAAGAAGCTCGAATGGTCCCGCGAAAATTGCCAACATCGAAACCGGGAAGCGACTGCGCCCCTACGTCACCGATATCGGCCTACTTCTGGACATCTACGGTGTCACCGACCAACAGCGCCGTGAAGCGCTCTTTGAGCTGACCCGACAGTCCCGCATCAAGGGCTGGTGGACGAAGTACTCGGACTTCGCAGGGCCGTACTTCGGATTCGAGGCTGAAGCGTCATCTATTGCGACATATCAGGTCGGTGCTATTCCTGGGCTACTCCAGACCCCCGAATACGCGGCTGCGTCCGCGAGAGCGGCCCTCACTCAAACTGACGGCATCGAGCGGGTTGTCGACGCGCGACAGCGCCGACAGCGCATCCTCAAGCACGAGACCCCGCCACGGCTGTGGGCGATCATCGACGAGGCCACCCTTGCCCGACCGGCGAACGCCACTGACCCCGAGGTGATGCGCGACCAACTCCGTCATCTGGTGGCTATGACCGAGTACCCGAACATCACCGTGCAGGTGCTGCCGTTTTCGACGGGACTACACGCTGGCACGGGTGGCCCATTCGTCCTGTTGGACTTCCCCAACTCCGTAGACCGGCCCATCGTGTATCTGGAGACACGGCACGATGGGCTCTACCTGGAGGATCCGGAACAGATCGCGGACTACCGCGACGTCTTGGATCATCTCCAGGGCACGGCTCTGTCTCCAGCTGAGTCCGTGCACTACCTGAACCGACTCACCGACTAGGACAACCGTGTACCTGACCCATCCGTTGAACTTCCGTAAGTCCTCGTACAGCACCACCGCTCAGGAGTGCGTCGAGGTTGCGGACGTGCCCGGCGCGTCCGCTGTTCGGGACTCCACCCAGCCGGAGCTGGGGCACATCGCGTTCCCTGTTGCCGAGTGGGCCGCGTTCCTGGAGGCTGCCCAGCGCTGATGCGCACAGGGAGAAGGGGGCCGGGTTGGACTGCTTCCTGGAAGTCGTCCGCGACGAGATGAAGAGGATCAATGGTGGCTGAGTGGCACAAGTCGTCCTACAGCGGTGGCAACAACGAGTGCGTCGAGGTGCGAGAGCACAGTACCGGTGCCGACGTTCGTGACACCCAGCACCGTGACGGCGCCCGACTGACCTTCTCCGCAGCGGAATGGCACGGTTTCCTCGCCCGGGTGCGATACAGGGGATCCGGACTTCACTTCCGTACATCCACCTACAGCGACCGGAGTAACTGCGTTGCCGTTGCCGATGTAACCGGAGGCTCTGTGCTCCGTGACTCCAGGCACCCTGAGCGGGGAGAGCTTCCGTTCCCCGCCGCCGAATGGGCGGCGTTCCTGAGCAGCGCGGGGGCCTAGACACCGGGGAGCCCCCGCCTCGCGGGGGCTCCCCTTTCCCACGTCGAACCCGCCGATCGGCCCCCGCGTCCCTGCGTGCGGGGGCCGGCCGTCAGGACGCCCTGGCCTTCTCCGGAAGCGGCGTTACCTGGTCGGCCAGGCCCTCCTCGTAGAGGTGGCAGGCCACCCGTGTGCCGCCCGCCACCTCACGGGTCACGGGGGTGCGCGTCCGGCACACCTCCATCGCCCTGCCGCAGCGGTCGCGGAACAGGCACCCCGCCTCCCCGCGCGGCACCGCCTCCGAGCCCTGCCGGTTCGACTCGTGGGCCTTGCGCCGCGCCCGGCGCCGCTCGCGCCCCTCCGGGTGCGCCGCCGGACTGGCCGCGAGCAGCGCCCGCGTGTACGGGTGCTTGGGCGACTCGAACAACTGCTCCGTCGGCGCCAGCTCCACCACCCGGCCCGCGTGCATGACCGCGATCCGGTCCGAGATGTGGCGCACCACCCGCAGGTCGTGGGCGACGAACAGGTAGCTCATGCCCGTCGACTCCTGGATGTCGGCCAGGAGGTTGATGATCTGGCTCTGGGTGGACAGGTCCAGCGCGCTCACCGCCTCGTCGCACACCACCAGCTTCGGCTGGAGGGCGAGCGCCCGCGCGATCGCGATCCGCTGCTGCTGGCCGCCCGACAGCTCCGAGGGGAACCGGCGCATGTGCGCCCGGGACAGACCGACCCGCTCGAAGGCCTCGGCGACCAGCTCCTCCCGTTCCGCGCGGTTCGCCCCGATTCCGTGGCGGCGCAGCGCGCTGGTCAGCGACTTCGACACCGGGTGGCGCGGGTTGAACGAGGACGAGGGGTCCTGGAACACCGCCTGCACGTCGCGGCGGTAGGACAGCGGCGTCCTGCGGCCCAGCGCCGTCACGTCGAGCCCGTCGAAGTCGATCGTCCCGTCGCTGGCCTCCACCAGACGGAGGACGGCCCGCCCGGTCGTGCTCTTGCCCGAACCGGATTCGCCGACCACGCCCAGGGTCTCGCCCCGCCGCAGGTCCAGGCTCACCGAGTCGATGGCGCGGAACCGGCGGCGGTTCAGCGCCGAACCGGACTCGTAGTCCACTGTCAGGTTCCTGACGTCCAGGAGCCGTTCGCGTGGGGTGCTCATCGCACCGACACCTCCAGGGTCAACTCGCCGGTACGCAGGCAGCGCACGCCGTCGGCGATGGGTACGGGTCCGCTCGCGCAGCCCTCCTGGGCGAACGCGCAGCGGTTGGCGAAATGGCACCCGGAGGGCCACTCCCCGGCCAGCGGCACCCGGCCGGGGATCGTCGGCAGGCGGTCCACCGAGGCGTCGCCCGTGGGGTTGGACTCCAGCAGGGCCGCCGTGTACGGGTGCCGGGGCCGGTCGAACAGGGAGTGCACGCCGCCGGCCTCGACCACCTCGCCCGCGTACATCACCGCGGTGCGGTCGCACGTCTCGGCAACCACGCCCAGGTCGTGGGTGATCATCAGGATCGACATGTCGAACTCGTCCTTGAGGTCCGACAGCAGGTCCAGGACCTGGCTCTGCGTCGTTACGTCCAGGGCCGAGGTCGCCTCGTCGGCGATCAGCAGCGAGGGCTCGGCGGTGAGCGCCATGGCGATCGCCACGCGCTGGGCCATCCCCCCGGAGAACTGGTGCGGGTAGTCGTCCAGCCGCCGCCGGGGGTTCTCCACGCCGACCCGGTCCAGCAGTTCGGCGGCACGGGCGCGGGCGGCCGACCTCGACATCCCCAGGTGCGCCCGCAGCGGCTCGACCAACTGCTGTCCGACCGTGTGCACGGGGGAGAGCGCGGCCAGGGGGTCCTGGAAGACCACGGCCAGCTCCTTGCCGCGGACCTCGCGCATCTCCTTCGCGGAGCGGTGGGCCAGCTCCCTACCGCCGAGGCGGATGGAACCGGAGGTGAGCTCGGTGCCGGGGGGCAGCAGGCCCAGGACGGACCGGGCCAGCATCGACTTGCCCGAACCGGACTCGCCGAGCAGGCCCACCATCTCGCCGCGGCCCACCGACAGGGACACGTCCCGGATCAGCGGCACCGGCGCGGCCCCGGGGGTGTTCACGGAGACCGTGACGCCCCGCACCTCCAGCAGTGCGGATTCGGACACCGGCGGCACCTCGCGGCGCTCGGCGGCCGGGACGACCTTCGTACGGGCGGCGCCGCGCGCCCCGAGCCGGGGCCGCTTCCTCTTGCGGGTGTTGTTCATGGCGTCGTTGACGCCGTCGCCGAGGATGTTGAAGGCGAGCACGCTCAGGATGATCGCCAGACCGGGTGGGAAGGCCAGGAAGGGCTGGCGCACCTGCTCCTCGGCGGCGACGCTGAGCATCCCGCCCCAGGTCGGGGTGTGGCTGTCCAGCCCCAGGCCCAGGAAGCTCAGCGCCGACTCCACGATGATCGCCGATCCGACGAACACCGCGCCCTGCACGACCAGGGGGCCGACGAGGTTGGGTAGGACCTGGCGGAACACGATCTCGCGCTCCCTCAGGCCCGTCACGTGCGCGGCCTCGACGTAGAGCTTGCGCCGCTCCACCAGCGTCACCGCACGGGTCATTCGGGCGAAGTTCATACAGAAGATGACACCGATCGCGAACATCATCGGCAGCAGGCCGCGGCCCAGGATCGCGATGACGACGAAGCCGACGAGCATGCCCGGCAGGGCGTCGGAGATGTCGATGGTCCGGCTGCCCAGCCGGTCCCACCAGCCGCCGAGGTAGCCCAGGAGCAGCCCCAGTGGCACACCGATCGCCATCGCGATGGCCACCGAGCCGAACCCCACGATGAGGGCGATCCGGGCGCCGTAGACCAGGCGGCTGAGGGTGTCGCGGCCCATCTCGTCGGTGCCCAGCCAGTGCTCCGGCGAGGGGCCCAACAGGGTGGCGGTGAGTTCGGGCTGGTTGGGGTCGTAGGGGACGATCAGCGGTGCCAGGGCCGACGCCAGTGCCAGGAGCAGGAGGAAGGCGGCCGAGGCGATGACCGAAGGCTGGCGTACCAGCCGCCTGAGCACCCGGGCGGTGCCGGAGGCGGAGGAGGTGCGCTCGTTGGAGGGTGCCTCCTCCGCGTCGGATTTCTTCAGCGGTTCACTCATTGCGGACGCGCCTTCGGGTTGAGCAGGCCGTAGCCCACGTCGATGAGTAGGTTGATGGTGATGACCAGGCACGCGATGAGCAGCACGCCGGCCTGGACCACGGGGAAGTCCTTGCCGATCACGCTGGTGAGCATCGCGCTGCCCACGCCGGGGAAGCCGAAGACCTTCTCCACGACGAAGCTCGCGCCGATCATGATGCTGAAGGTGATGCCCGTGGCGGCCAGCACCGGGACCATCGCGTTCTTGAGGCCGTAGCGGACGATGACGCGCTGCGGGGAGACGCCCGCCGCGGTCAGCGTGTCGACGTAGCGCGAGGCGAGGGCCTCCACCATCGCGGCGCGCGTCTGGCGGGCGATGAGCGCCGCGGCGCTCACCCCCAGCGCCAGTGAGGGCAGGATCAGCCCGTGCAGCCAGGCCAGGGGGTCCTGGGAGATCGGCGTGTAGGCGATCACGGGGACCCAGCCCAGGTTGACGGCGAACACCAGGGTCAGCACCAGACCGATCCAGAACTGCGGGACGGCCAGCCCGACGGACGTCGCGGCCGCGATCACGCGGTCCGCGACGCCGCCGGGCCGGATGCCCGCGAGCGTCCCGAGGCCGATGCCGAGCACCAGCGCCACCACCACTCCGCCGAACACCAGCGACAGGGTCGCGGGCATCTTCTCCAGGAGCAGGTCCATGACCGGTCGGCCGGAGACGTAGGAGTTGCCGAAGTCGCCGGCGAACACGTTTCCGTACCACTCGACCAGGCGCACCATGAAGGGCCGGTCCAGGCCCAACTGTGCCTCCACCTCGGCGATCCGGTCGGGGGTCGCCTGGACTCCCAGGACGGCCGCCGCCGGACTGCCCGGGATCAGGTAGGTCAGGGAGAACACCACCAGTGACAGCAGTGCCAACTGTGGCAGGGCGATGGCGAGGCGGTAGCCGATGAGTTTGCCCATCACTGCCTCCGCTTAGCTTCGTACTCGGGAATGCTCATGGCCTTCTTCTTGCTTCTCGCCTATCCCTCGGTGGGGCGCAGGCTCTTGTAGTCGACCAGGTTCGGCTCCCAGGGCTGGGTGGGGGCGCCGACGCCGTCCACCTCCTGGGACTGCCAGAGGATGAGTTCCTCGGACGCCACGTGGGCGCAGGTCAGAGCCTCGTCGTAGATGATCCGGGTGACCTCGGCCCACAGCTCGTCGGCCTCCTCGGAGGTCCCGGCGGCGATGGCGGCGTCGGCGGCGGCCCTGAGCTCCTCGCTCTCCACACCCGCGGGGTTGCCGGGGGCGTCGGCGGCGAACCAGGCGTTGTACCAGTCGTAGGCGGTCAGCTCGTCGTTGCTGCCCACGCCCATGGGGTACTGGCCGCTGGACCAGGCCGAGAACCACTGGGGCGGCGGCGCGGTCTGGACGGTGACCTCCATGCCCAGTTCGGCGAGTTGGAAGCCGTACACCTCCATCTGGTCGGAGTTGAACGGGGCGGCCAGCATCTCGACGACGACCTCGGGGCTGCCGGCCTCCTCGTACAGCTCCTGCGCCTGGTCCAGGTCGTGGGAGTAGCCGGGGATGTCTGCGCTGTAGCCGGACTCGCCCTCGGAGAAGTGCTGCTGGCGCGGGGTGACGTCGGGGATGACCTCGGTCAGGGCCGGGACCTCCAGGGCGTAGCACACCGCCTGGCGCAGGTTGGCGTCCTCGAAGACGCCGCCCTCCCCGCGGTCGAAGAACAGGAGGTTGTTGCGGATGGCCGGGTAGGTTAGCGACTCCACGCCCTCCACGCCCTCGACCCGCTCCAGGTGGTCGACCTCGGCGGTGGTGATGTCGAGTTCGCCGCTGGTGAGCGCGCCCACGGCCGTGTTGGCGTCCTCGATGCCGTACAGCTCGACGGTGTCGAAGCCGACGCTGTCCGCGCCGTCCCAGTACTGGTCGAAGAAGGCGAAGGCCATCCGCGTACCGGTGGTCGAGGAGTCCGGGTCGTAGGACCACGGGCCGGTGCCGACGGGGTGTTCGGCGACGCTCCCGTCCTCGATCGCCTGCGGGCTGGCCATGGGGGCGGCGCGGGTGGAGAGGGTGGTGAGCAGGGAGGGCGCGGACTCGGTGAGGTTCAGCCGCACGGTGTGGTCGTCGACCACGTCGATCGAGTCGATCACCGACAGCGAGCCCGCATAGGGGCCCGTCCCGTCCCTGACGTACTCCAGGTTGGTCTTGACCGCCTCGGCGTTGAACGGGGTGCCGTCGTGGAACACCACCCCTTCGCGCAGGAACAGGGTGAGCTCGGTGTCGGTCTGCTCCCAGTCGGTGGCCAGCACCGGGGAGATCTCGCCGGAGCCGTTCAGGGAGACGAGGTTCTCGTAGGGGACCCGCATGTAGCCGGGTTCCATCTCCGCGCCGGGGGCCCAGCTCTCGGGGAAGCCGGCGTAGTTCACGGACAGCGTGCTCGCCGCCGCGTCCCCGTCGTCCCCGCCGGACGCACCGCATCCCGCCAGGAACACCAGCGCGGCTACCGCCGCGGGCACGGTGGACCATCGGGTCTTGATTGCACTCATGGTTCTCGAACGCCTCCTCACGGCGTACTGACAAGGGACGAACCGGGGGTTCGTTCGTCAGGGGCCTGTGAATACCGGATGAACAGGGCCTCATCCTGCCGTCGGGAGTAGGCGTGTGCTACGTGTCACACCGCAAGCTTAGGATGCGGTTTCGTACAGAGGACGTCGGGATGTCTTTTTGTTACACCCTCAAGACATGACAAAAGCGGCAGGTCGCACCCGAGGGCGGGTCATAGGACCTCTCTCGGGTGCGCCCCGCCGTCGATGATCGGCGGTGGACGCTAGAGCACGTCTCCGAAGTGGACGTCGCGCTCCACGAGCCGGGGCCGGACCGTGCCGAGGATGTGCTCGGCGAAGTGCTCCGAGGCCGCGTGGGCGTTGAAGGCCGCCCGGTCCTCGTACTGCTCGTACAGCGTGAACGCGCCCTCGGTCGCGGCGTCGGCGTGCACGATGTAGGCCAGGTTCCCCGGTTCGTCCAGCGTGTGCTCACGCGCCTTGAGCAGGGCCTCGCGGACCAGGTCGGCGTCCTGCGGCTCGCACCGGTAGTGGGCCACCACGGCGTACGGCATGTCTGCCCCTTTCTTGGAGGTTCGGGCAGATTCCACCACGGATCTCCAGCCCCCAGCAGTGCGCGGCGCGCAAGCAATGGATGTCCCCGGACACGTGGTCCCGACCGCCCCCCGTTCCTATCGTGGGCTGCCAGGACGCGGCCTCCCCGCGCCTTCACCCACACACGTCACGAGGAGCGGCCATGCCTGTTCGAGAGATGGAGATCCTTGCGGGAGGGAGGTGGCTGGGCTCCGAGCGCACGGTCGACGTCTACGACCCCACCGACGTCCGCGAGCCGGCCGCCCGTGTACCGGCACTGACCGCCGACCAGGTCACCGGGGCCTACGACGCCGCTGAGGCCGGTTTCGCCGAGTGGAAGCGCACCTCCCCGTTCGTCCGCGCGCGGATCTTCACCGACACCGCCGCCCTGCTGCGCTCGCGCGCCGACGACATCGCCCGGTCCCTGGTCACCGAGATGGGCAAGACCCTGGCCGAGGCCACCGGCGAGGTCGGCAAGGCCGCCGACTTCTTCGAGTACTACTCCGCCCTGGCCCGTGAGGGGTACGGCACCCTGCTGCACGACGCCAGGCCCGGAACCAGGGCCAGCGTCCAGCGCGAACCGATCGGCGTGGTCCTGGCCATCACGCCGTGGAACGACCCGCTGCTCACCCCCGCCCGCAAGCTCGCCCCCGCCCTGGCGGCGGGCAACGCGGCCGTCATCAAGCCCGCCAGCGAGACCCCGATGTCCACCCTCCACCTGGCGCGGGCACTGCACGACGCGGGCCTGCCCGCCGGGGTGCTGAACGTCGTGACCGGGCGCACCGCCGAGATCTCCGACGCCCTGCTCGACGACCCCCGCATCGCCGCACTCACCTTCACCGGCAGCAACGGGGTCGGCGAGCGCCTGCGCGTGCGCCTGGCCGACCGCAACGTGCGCTTCCAGGGCGAGCTGGGCGGCAAGAACGCCACCGTCGTCCTGGCCGACGCCGACCTGGAGGCCGCCGCGGACACCGTCATGGCCGCCGCCTTCGGCCAGGCCGGACAGCGCTGCACCGCCACCAGCCGCCTCCTCGTCGCCCGCCAGGTCCACGACCGCTTCGTCGACCTGCTGTGCGAGCGCCTGGAGAGGCTGACCGTCGGGCCCGGAACCGCCGAGGGCACCACCATGGGCCCCCTGGTCAGCCCCTCCCAGCGCGACTCCGTGCTCGCCGACATCACCCGCGCCGTCGAACAGGGCGCCCTCGTCCGCGCCGGGGGCGACGCGCCCACGGACCAGGCGCGCGCCCACGGCTGCTACGTCAACCCCACACTGCTGGTGGACGTGGACCCGAAAACGGACGTCTGGAGCCACGAGGTGTTCGGCCCGGTCCTGGCCGTGCGCGCCGTCGACGGCTTCGACGAGGCCGTCGAGGCGGTCAACGACTCCGTCTACGGCCTGTCTGCGGCGATCTTCACCCGCGACCTGGCCTTCGCCCACCGTTTCGTCGACGAGGTGGAGTGCGGCCAGGTCGCCGTGAACACCGCGACCATCGGCTGGGACGTGCACCACCCCTTCGGCGGCTTCCGTGACTCGGGTTCGGCGTTCAAGGAGCAGGGCACGGAGGCACTGCGCTTCTATACCCGTGTCAAGACCGTCGCGATCAACACCGGTTCGTGACGGTCCCGCCCCAGAACCGGAAACGGGGGAACCACCATGGCTGACGAGGTCGTCGGTATCGTCGGCGCGGGCATCGTCGGGCTCGCGATCGGCCGCGAGATCACGATCAGGTGCCCGGACACCCGGGTCGTGGTCCTGGAGAAGGAGGACCGGGTGGCCGCGCACCAGACCGGCCACAACTCCGGGGTCGTCCACGCCGGCCTGTACTACAAGCCCGGCAGCCTCAAGGCCCGCCTGTGCACCCGCGGCCGGGACATGCTGCGCGACTACTGCGCCGACCGCGGCCTGCCCTACGACGAGTGCGGCAAACTCGTCGTCGCGTTGGACGGCGGCGAGGTGGCGCGGCTCGACGACATCTACGCCAGGGCCGACACCAACGCCGTCCCCGGCCTGCGGCGGGTGGGGCCCGAGGAGATCCGCGACATCGAACCGCACGCGGCCGGGGTGGCCGCCCTGCACTCCCCGCGCACCGCCATCACTGACTACACGCGCGTCGCCGAGGCCTTCGCCGCCGACATCGCCGACGCGGGCGGCGAGGTCCGCCTCAACGCGCCGGTCACCCGGATCGAGGAGGCACCGGACGGGCTGCGGATCCTCGCGGGCGGCCGGAACGTGTCCGTGGGCGAGCTGATCGTCGCCGGGGGGCTGCACACCGACCGGGTCGCCCGCATGGCCGGGGACGGGCCCGGACCCAGGATCACCCCCTTCCGGGGCGAGTACATGCTGCTGCGCCCCGAACGCACCCACATGGTGCGCGGGCTCATCTACCCCGTCCCCGACCCGCGCTACCCCTTCCTCGGCGTGCACTTCACCCGCCGGGTGTCGGGGGACGTGGAGGTCGGACCCAACGCCGTCCTCGCCTTCGCCCGTGAGGGCTACAGACTCTCCGACATACGCCCACGGGACGTGGCCGACTATCTCTCCTGGCCCGGTTTCTGGGCCATGGGAATGCGGCACTGGCGCACCGGGATCAAGGAGATGCAGGGGTCTTTCTCCAAACGCGCCTATATGAAATCGGCGTACCGGTACGTCCCCGATATCACCCTCGACGACGTCGTCACCGGGGGCGCCGGTGTC
Organism: Nocardiopsis sp. LOL_012; assembly: GCF_048060475.1. Lineage (NCBI taxonomy): Bacteria > Bacillati > Actinomycetota > Actinomycetes > Streptosporangiales > Nocardiopsidaceae > Nocardiopsis > Nocardiopsis sp. LOL_012. The sequence goes on from NZ_JBHMIV010000002.1 coordinate 153,209, forward strand.
CGTGCCCAGGCGCTGGACCGCGACGGCTCCCTCGTCGACGACTTCCGGATCCACCGGCTCGGACGTGTGACGACGGTTCGCAACGCACCCTCTCCGGCCGCCACGTCGTCCATGGCCATCGCCGAGCACGTGGTCGACACCGTTCACGGCGAGAAAGCACGCTGAACCCCGCGACCCTTTCGCTCCGTGCAAGGACCGATTGCACGGCAAGGACTCCGCAAAAGCCCATTCCATCCCTATTGTCGAATCCGTAGCCGGTCACTCAGAGACAGAAGGAAAAATCCATGTTCGTTGTCGACTCCCAGGTGCACATCTGGAAGGAAGAGACCCCGGACCGCCCCTGGGTCCCCGGAGCCCGCGAGCGGATCCGCCTCAACGGCCACCGCGAAGAGCCCTTCAGCTACGAGGAGTGCCTCGAACTGATGGACGAGGCCGGCGTCAATCGCGCGCTCATCCTGCCCCCCTCCTGGGAGGGCAACCGCATCGACTACTCCCTGGAGGCCTGCGAGGCCCACCCCGAGCGCTTCGGGATCATGGCCCGCATCCCCCAGGACGACCCGGTCGAGGGTACGGCGATGCTCAAGGACTTCGCCCAGAACCCCCACATCAAGGGCACCCGGCTGACCTTCCACCGCCCCCAGGACCGCAACTGGATGATCGACGGCACCAACGACTGGTACTGGCCGGTCGCCGAGGAGCTCGGCATCCCCACCATGGTTCACGCCCCCATCTGGAAGGCCGAACTCGGCGCCATCGCCGAGCGGCACCCGAACCTGAAGATCATCATCGACCACATGGGCATCATGGCCCGCTGTGTCGACGACGCCATCGGCTACTGGGTCCAGGAGACCGCCGACCTGAACAAGCACCCCAACATCTACGTCAAGGTCTCCGCCCTGCCCGGCTACTCCACGCAGCCCTTCCCCAACCTCAACATCGAGAAGTACGTGCGCGAGATGGTCGACAAGATGGGCCCCGAGCGCTGCTTCTGGGGCACCGACATCACCCGGCTGCTCGGCCACGGACTGAGCTACACCGACACCATCGAGCAGTTCACCAAGCACTTCGACCTCAGTGCCGAGGAGCTGGAGTGGATCATGGGACGCGGCATCTGCGACGTCCTCGACTGGCCGATCGAGAACTGAGGTCACCATGACAGGCCATCTCGACGGCGGCGACGCCGTTGTCTCAGCGTTCCAGCGCACGGGGGCGGACTACATCTTCTCCTCGCCGGGCTCCGAGTGGGCCCCGGCGTGGGAGTCGCTCGCCCGCCGCCACCGCGACGGGGTCCCGTGCCCGAAGTACCTCGACCTGACCCACGAGACCGTCGCCGTCGGCATGGCCACCGGCTACGGTCTCCTCACCCGCCGGGCCCAGGGCGTGCTGCTGCACGCCGGGCCCGGCCTCCTCCAGGGCTCCATGGCCATCCACGGCGCCCTCCTCGCCGGCGCCCCCATGGTGGTCGCCTCCTCGGAATCGACCACCTACGGTGACGGCGACGGGCCCGACCCCGGCGGCCAGTGGTACCGCAACCTGTCGGTCGTGGGCGGCCCCCACGCGATGGCGCAGCCCTTCGTCAAGTGGGCCAACCAGGCGGGCAGCGTCTCGACCCTGTACACCATGGTGACCCGCTCCGCCGAGATGGCGGAGCGGGCCCCCGCCGGCCCCACCTATCTCAACGTCCCCCTCGAAGTCCTGCTGGAGCCGTGGGAGGACCGGAACACCTCCACCGTCGCGGCCAAGGGCACCACCGTCAGCGCCCCGGCCGAGACGGCCCGGGTCCTGGACCTGCTCGCCGAGGCGGAGAACCCGGTCATCGTCACCGAGACCACCGGACGCGAGGCCGACGGGATGGAGGCGCTCGTCGGCTTCGCCGAGGCCCTGCGGATCCCCGTCGTCGAACCCGGTTCCGCGGTGTGCGTGAACTTCCCCCGCGACCACGCACTGCACGCCGGCGGCGACATCGAACCGTTCATGGACACCGCCGACCTCATCCTGCTGGTGAACTGCCGCGCGCCGTTCTACCCGCCGAGCAGGCGGCCCGCCAAGGCCAAGGTGGTGGTGATCGACGAGGTCCCGCAGCGCCCACACATCGCCTACCAGGTGCTTTACGCCGACCACTACCTGGAGGGCGGCGTGGCCGCCACCCTGCGGGAGATGACCCGGATCGCCGGTGGGAAGGCCGCCCCCGCAGCACTCCTGGAGCGGCGGAGCGCCGCCCAGCTCCAGCGGCGCTCCGCCGACACCGAGGCTTTCGAGGCGGCCGAGCGGCGCGCCGCCGAGAGCGCGGACATCGACCCGGTCGGGCTGGTCGCCGCCCTGCGCGAGGCACTCGCCGACGACGACCCCGTGGTGGTGGACGAGACCATCACCCACAGCCGCCTGGTCCAGCGCCACATGCGCAGGTCCACCCCCGATTCCTACCTGTACGTGCAGGGCGGACTCGGACAGGGCATCGCCTGGGCGCTGGGCGCCAAGCTCGCCGCACCCGAGCGGCCCGTCGTCCTGACCGTCGGCGACGGCGCGTTCATGTACAACCCCATCGTCCAGTCTCTGGACGCGTCCCGCACCTACGGGCTGCCGCTGCTCGTCGTCGTGTTCAACAACCGGCAGTACCGGTCGATGAAACTCAACCACCTGCGGTTCTACCCCGAGGGCGCCGCCGTGGAGACCGGCGATTTCCTGGGCACCGACCTCAGCGGCCAGCCCGAGCTGTCTGCCTTCGCCGAACCCTTCGGCATGCACGCCGAGAGCGTCACCTCCAATGCCGACCTGGCCCCGGCGCTGGCCCGGGCGCTCAAGGCCGTCCGCGAGGGCACGACCGCCGTCGTCAACGTCGCCGTCTCCCGCTGACCACAGCCACCGACCACAACGGAGTACACCGATGGCACCACCCAAGACCGTGGTCCCCGCCGACGCGCTCGCCGCGTTCGTCACGGACCTGTTCCGCGCCGCGGGCACCACACCCGAGCACGCGCGGACCATCAGCGACGTGCTGACCTGGGCCAGCCTGCGCGGCGTGGACTCCCATGGCATGTCCCGCGTCCCGCGTTACCTGGAACTGCTCGCATCGGGCGAGGCCAACGCCGAGGCCGACATCACGGTGGAGTCGACCGTGCCCGGCGTCGCCGTCGTCGACGCCGACCGCGCCCCCGGCCCGGTCGCCCTCAGCATCGCCGCCGACGAGGCGGCCGAGCGGGCCCGCGCCAACGGCGTGGGCACGGTCGCGGTCCGCCGCACCGTCCACACCGGCGCGATCGGCTACTACACCTCCAGGATCGCCGAGCAGGGGCTGATCGGACTGGGCTTCGTCGCCGGCATGCCCAACATGGCCTACACCGGCGTCAAGGGCGCCGCCGTCGCCACCAGCCCGCTGGCGATCTCGGTCCCCGCCCGGGGCCGGCCGCCCGTCCTGCTGGACATGGCCACCGCCACCATCGCCCTCGGCAAGATCGCGCAGTACCGCAACAGCGGCACCGAACTCCCCGAGGGCGCGGCGGCCACCGCCGACGGCGTGCCCACCACCGACCCGAACCTGGCCAAGATGCCGCTGCCCCTGGGCGGAGCCAAGGGCGCCGGGATGTCCCTGCTCTTCGAACTGATCACCAGCGTCCTGGTGCAGGCCCCCATCCTGTCCTCGTTCCACGGCGACGACCCCGACGGGCGCGTCCACCGGCAGAACGCCCTGGTCATCGCGTTCGACCCGGCCGCCTTCGGTGACGCCGACGCCTACGCCGAGGACGTCGCGCTCGCACTGGACACGCTCAAGGGCCTGCCGCGCGCCGACGAGGGCACCGAGATCCGCTACCCGGGCGAGAACAGCGCGGCGGTCGCCGTGGACCGCTCGGGGAACGGGGTGCCGGTGGCGGCTAAGGTCTGGAAGCAGATCACCGCCGCCGCCGAGAAGCTGGACGTCCAGGTACCCCAGGTGTGACGGCGCGGCCGGGCCCCACCGGGCCCGGCCCCGGCGGCGGCCCCGATGAGGAAGGAAGGCCCCATGGCAGAGCGTCCCGAGCGCAGGAGACCGCGGGCCAGACTCGCGCAGGTGCAGCGCGTGGAGCGGCTCACCCCGCACATGCTCCGCATCGTGCTGGGCGGTCCCGGCCTCGCCGACCTCACCGTCGGCGCGTTCACCGACCACTACGTCAAGTTGCTCTTCACCCCCGAGGGGGTGGAGTACCCCTTCCCCTTCGACCTGGCGCGCATCCGCGAGGAACTGCCGCGCGAGCAGTGGCCCGTCATGCGCACCTACACCGTGCGCTGGTGGGACGAGAAGGCGCGGGAACTGGCGATCGACGTCGTTCTGCACGGCGACGAGGGGCTCGCCGGCCCCTGGGCCGCCCGCGCCCGGCCCGGCGACGAGGTGCGCTTCGTCGGCCCCGGCGGCGGCTACACCCCCGACCCGGACGCGGACTGGCACCTGCTGGTGGGCGACGAGAGCGCGCTGCCCGCCATCGCGGCGTCGGTCGAGAGCCTGCCCGCCGACGCCCGCGCCCACGTGTTCGTGGAGGTGGCCGGACCCCAGGAGGAGCAGAAGCTGGAGTCGGCCGCCGAGACGGCGCTGACCTGGGTGCACAGGGGCGACGCACCGGCGGGCGAGGCCCTGGTGGCCGCCGTGGAGGGCTTCGCCTTCCCTGAGGGCCGCGTCCATGCGTTCGTGCACGGCGAGGCGGGGTCGGTCAAGGAACTGCGCCGCCTGCTGCTGAAGGAGCGCGGCCTGCCGCGCGAGGACGTGTCCATCTCCGGCTACTGGCGCCTGGGCCTGAACGAGGACGGCTGGCAGGCGGGCAAGCAGGACTGGAACCGCCAGGTGGAACGCGAACAGGACGGCGCTTAGCGATCGCACCGTGCCCGCCCCGGCCGGGGCGGGCACGGGTCCGTCAGGGACGCGGTGTGTGCCAGCGGATCCACGCCGCATGACCGCCGTCGATCAGTAGGTCGGCGCCGGCGGCGGCCCCCACCTCGCGTTCATCGAACCGCATCGGCGACCGCCCCCTCGACCGTGTCCTTCCACGGCGCGCCGTCGGCGACGGCCCTGCGCCAGGAGCGCAGTACCTTCGGCGGGACGCCCACGGCCAGCACCCCGGTGACGTGCCCGCCCGCGCGGTAGGCGACCACGAACCGGTCCGAGCCCGGGTCTCCTTCGACCACCGCCGTCTCCTCGTGGCCCCGCAGATGCCCGTAGGCCTGGATCCGCACCCCGTACTGGTCCGACCAGAAGTAGGGCACCGGTGCGAACGGCTTGCCCTTCCCCTCGGGTGCCAGCAGGTTGCGTGCGGCGGCCATCCCCTGTTCGGCGGCGTGCGTGCGGTGCTCCACCCGCATCGAACCGAACCGGGGGTGCTCCCAGCGCGCCACGTCCCCGGCCGCGTACACGCCCGGCGCGGCCGAGCAGTAGGCGTCGCAGACCAGGCCGTCGCCGACCTCCAGACCACTGCCCGCCAGCCAGTCGGTGCCCGGCACCGACCCGACAGCGACCAGCACCTCGTCGGCGCCGATCGTCTCGCCGCCCTCCAGGGCCACCCCGTCCGAGTGGACCTCGGCCACGCCCGTGCCGGTGCGCAGGTCCACGCCGCGCTCGGTGTGCAGCCGGGAGAGCACCCGGCCCACCTCCTCGCCCACGGCGTGCGCCAGCGGGACCGGCGCGGGTTCGACCATGGTGACCTCGCAGCCCAGTTCCCGGGCGGATGCGGCGGCCTCGGCACCCAGGAACCCGGCGCCGACCACGACCAGGCGTCGGCCGGGCCTGAGCCCCTCACGCAGCGCCAGGGCGTCCTCCAGGGTGCGCAGGACGTGCCCGCCGGTGCCGGGCAGCCGCCGCGGCCGTACGCCGGTGGCCACCACGAGTCCGTCGTAGGCGACGCGCTCCCCGTCGGTGAGCACCACCTCGCGGGCGCGGGTGTCGAGTCCGGTGGCGGCCGAGCCCAGACGGAGCCGGACGTCCAGGCCCTCCAGCACGTCGGGGGTGCGCAGCGCCAGCCGGTCGGGCTCCCACCGCGCGGACAGGATCTGCTTGGACAGGGGCGGCCGGTCGTAGGGCGGGTGGGGTTCGTCGCCGATGAGCACCACCTCGCCGCCGAACCCCTGCCGCCGGAGCGTCTCGACCGCCGCCAGCCCGGCGGCCGAGGCACCGACCACGGCGACGCGCCTCATTCGGCCACCAGGCGCAGGGCGGCGGCGGGGCAGACCGCCACGGCCTCCTCCACGTCCTCCCTCTGGTCCTGGGGCGGGTGCTCCTCGAGGATGACGGCCACGCCGTCCTCGTCGCGCTGGTCGAAGACGTCGGGGGCGATGACCACGCACTGCCCCGAGGCGACGCACTTGGGTTCGTCGAGTTCCACGCGCATAGGGTTCTCCTTCTCGCTGTCCGCGGTTGCGGTTCACCAGGTGACGGGTAGGGAGTGCGGGCCGTAGGCGACGCCCTCGAAGGCGAAGCCGACCTCCTCGGCGGGTACGGCCAGGTCCAGGGTGGGCACGACGGGTTCGACGGTAGCGGGGTCGTCGGCGGCGAGGAGGACGCGCTCGCCGTCCCCGCGGGCCAGGGCGCGCAGGGCGCCCAGGTGGGGGTCGGTCCTCGGCGGCGGGGCGGGCGGTGTGTCGTGGAGGGAGGGGATCACGTCGGCCTTCCTGAGTACGGGAGGTGACCGGAAGAGTGTTCCGTGTCACAAAGTACTCTCCGCAGGCGCCCCTGGGAACACCGAGGGCCGGGCTGTGCAAGCCCGGCCCGGAAGCGCGTGAGGCCCGACGGCTCAGGCCTTGCGGGCCACCACCCCGAACTCGTCCATGAGCTGGGGCTCACCGATCTCGGCGGGTGCCGGGCGCCACTGGGTGATCGAGACCAGCCCGGGCTCGACCGGCTCCAGCCCCTCCAGGAAGCCCTCGATCTGCTCCGGGGTGCGCAGCATGATGGAGGCGGGGGAGGACTCGTTCCACATGCGCACCGACTCCTCCATGGCCTCGCCGGTGGCGACGTTGGTGGCGTGGGTGAGTACCACGTGGCTGCCCGGGGGCAGGGCGTCGACCAGGGTGCGCACGATCGTGTACACCTCGTCGTCGGGGAAGTGGAACAGGACCCCCAGCAGGATGAGTCCGACCGGCTGCTCCAGGTCGAGGACCTTCCCGGCCTCGGCCAGGATCTTCTCCGGTTCGCGCAGGTCGGCGTCGATGTAGGCGGTGTGGCCCTCGGGGCTGCTGGTGAGCAGGGCGCGGGCGTGGGTGAGCACCAGCGGGTCGTTGTCGACGTAGACGATGCTCGACTCGGGGGCGACCGCCTGGGCCACCTCGTGGGTGTTCTCCACGGTGGGCAGGCCGGTGCCGATGTCCAGGAACTGGCGGATGCCCACCTCTTGGGCCAGGTAGCGGACCGTGCGCTTGAGGAAGGCACGGTTCTGGACCGCCATCTCGCCGATCATCGGCAGGACCGACAGGATCTGGTCGCCCATCGCCCGGTCGGCGGGGTAGTTGTCCTTGCCGCCGAGCCAGTAGTCGTAGACGCGTGCGGAGTGGGGCTGGGAAGTGTCGATGGGGGCGGGTGGGGTGTGCGACATGGGTGCCTTCCGTCTCGTTCGGGAACCAGAGTAGGGCTCCGGAGCCCCTGGGGGACAGGGGATTCCGCCCTGGCCTGCCACGCCTGACCTACTACGTTGTTTGACTGGTTCCATCACATCATTTGACTTGTTCCAGAAAAGCGGGCAGACTTCGAGACATGCCGACACCCTTGGATTTCGAGCGCATGCTGCGCGAGTCATCGCTGCGGGTGACCAGTCCCCGGATGGCTGTGCTGTCCGCCGTGCACGAACACCCGCATGCCGACACCGAGTCGATCATCGGCGCCGTGCGCGGCAGTATCGGGGCGGTCTCCCACCAGGCCGTGTACGACGTGCTCAAGGCACTGACCAGCGCGGGCCTGGTGCGGCGTATCCAGCCACAGGGCTCTGTGGCCCGCTACGAGACGCGCGTGGGCGACAACCACCACCACGTGGTGTGCCGGTCGTGTGAGGCCATCGCCGATGTCGACTGCGCCATCGGCCACGCGCCGTGCCTGACCGCGTCCAACGACCGCGGCTTCACGATCGACGAGGCCGAGGTCGTCTACTGGGGCCTGTGTCCCGACTGCTCCAACGCGGACGGCTCCTGACGCCGCCCGCGCCCGCTTCCCTGTGTTCACCTCCTCCCTGGCTCGGAAGGACATCGATGTCTGAAAACCACGAAGCAACCGCCACCGGAGGCTGCCCGGTCGCCCACGGCCGCGCTCCCCACCCCACCGAGGGCGGCGGCAACCGTGGCTGGTGGCCCAACAAGCTCAACCTGAAGATCCTCGCCAAGAACCCCGCCGTGGCCAACCCGCTCGGCGAGGGCTTCGACTACGCCGAGGCGTTCAAGGCCCTGGACCTGGACGCGGTCAAGGCCGACATCACCGAGGTCCTCACCACCTCCCAGGACTGGTGGCCCGCCGACTTCGGGCACTACGGGCCGCTCATCATCCGCATGGCCTGGCACAGCGCCGGAACCTACCGCTCCCACGACGGCCGCGGCGGCGGCAGCGCCGGACAGCAGCGCTTCGCCCCGCTCAACAGCTGGCCCGACAACGTCAACCTCGACAAGGCCCGCCGCCTGCTCTGGCCGGTCAAGAAGAAGTACGGCCAGAACCTCTCCTGGGCCGACCTGATGATCCTCGCCGGCAACGTGGCCCTGGAGTCGATGGGCTTGCCGACCTACGGCTTCGGCGGCGGACGCGAGGACGTGTGGGAGCCCGACGAGGACGTCTACTGGGGCCCCGAGACCACCTGGCTCGACGACCAGCGCTACACCGGCGACCGTGACCTGGAGAAGCCGCTGGCCGCCGTCCAGATGGGCCTCATCTACGTCAACCCGGAGGGGCCGGGCGGCAACCCGGACCCGCTGCTGGCCGCCCACGACATCCGCGAGACCTTCGGCCGCATGGGCATGAACGACGAGGAGACCGTCGCCCTCATCGCCGGCGGGCACACCTTCGGCAAGACCCACGGTGCGGCCCCCGACAGCAACCTGGAGGCCGACCCCGAGGCCGCCGGCCTGGAGCAGCAGGGCCTGGGCTGGAAGAACAACCACGGCACCGGCAAGGGCAACGACACCATCACCTCCGGCCTGGAGGTCATCTGGACCACCACGCCCGCCGAGTGGAGCCACGGCTTCTTCACGAACCTGTTCGAGTACGAGTACGAGCTCACCCACAGTCCCGCCGGCGCCCAGCAGTGGATCGCCAAGGACGCCCCGGAGATCATCCCGGACGCCCACGAGCCCGGCAAGAAGCACAAGCCGACCATGCTCACCACCGACCTGTCGCTGCGCTTCGACCCGGTCTACGAGCCCATCTCGCGCCGCTTCTACGAGAACCCGCAGGAGTTCGCCGACGCGTTCGCCCGCGCCTGGTTCAAGCTGACCCACCGCGACATGGGCCCCAAGGTCCGCTACCTGGGCGCCGAGGTCCCGCAGGAGGACCTCATCTGGCAGGACCCGCTGCCCGCCCAGGAGGGCGAGACCATCGGCGACGCCGAGGTCGCCGCGCTCAAGGCCAGGGTCGCCGAGTCCGGCCTGACCATCTCCCAGCTCGTCTCCACCGCCTGGGCCTCCGCCTCCACCTACCGCGACAGCGACAAGCGCGGCGGTGCCAACGGCGCCCGCATCCGCCTGGAGCCGCAGATCGACTGGGAGGTCAACAACCCGGCCGAGCTGCGCACCGTCCTGGGCAAGCTGGAGGCCATCGCCGCCGACTTCAACGCCTCCTCGGAGAAGAAGGTCTCCCTGGCCGACCTCATCGTCCTCGCGGGCGGCGTGGGCGTGGAGCAGGCCGCCCAGGCCGCGGGCCGTGAGGTCACCGTGCCCTTCACCCCCGGCCGCGTGGACGCGGGCGAGGAGCACACCGACGCCGGCAACTTCGCCTACCTGGAGCCCGTCGCCGACGGCTTCCGCAACTACTACGGCAAGGGCAACCGCCTGCCCGCCGAGTACCTGCTCATCGACCGGGCCAACCTGCTGGGCGTGAGCGCCCCGGAGATGACCGTCCTGGTCGGCGGCCTGCGCGTGCTGGGCGCCAACTACGACAACTCCACCACCGGCGTCCTCACCGAGACCCCCGAGCGGCTGACCAACGACTTCTTCGTCAACCTGCTCGACCTCGGCACCACCTGGACCCCGACCGGAGAGACCTCCGAGACCTCGGACACCTTCGAGGCCAAGGACGCCTCCGGCGCGGTCAAGTGGACCGGCAGCCGCGTCGACCTGCTGTTCGGCTCCAACTCCGAGCTGCGCGCCCTCGCCGAGGTGTACGCCTCCGACGACGCCAAGGGCAAGTTCGTCGACGACTTCGTCGCCGCCTGGGTGAAGATCATGGAGGCCGACCGGTTCGACCTGGTGTGAGCGCCGGGTAGCCCGTGAGGCCGAGGCCGGCCCGACCGTCGAGGTCGGGCCGGCCTCGACGTGCCGTGGTCCGGGTTCCGCACCCCGTGTGTGCGGTGCACCGCACACGAGCGGCGCCAAATGTGCGATGATCGCACACATGGTGGATGAGTTGAGCTGGGCGCGCATCGGCGAACGGGTGCGGGAGAGCCGTGCATCGGCGGGACTGTCCCAACAGGAGCTCGCCGACCGGATCGGCCTGGAACGCAGCATGATCTCCAAGCTGGAGAAGGGCGACCGCCGCATCGACGCGATGGAGCTGACCCTCATCGCCGGGGAACTCGACTTCCCCGTCACCCACTTCCTCGCACCCGTGCCCGAGGTGGTCTCACGCAGGACCGCGTTCACCGAGCAGAGCGGCGCAGGAGACAGCGCTGCGGCCCGCAGCGCCTACCGGACCGAAGCCTGCCTCTCGCAGTGGTCCAGAGAGGTCCACCAGCTCATCGACCTGGGTGTACTGCGGCCGAACCCCCTGCTCCGCTACCCGGGCGAGGTCTCCGACCCCCGCAGCGCCCGCGAAGCCGCCGAGTGGCTGCGCACCCGCCTGGGGCTGGACGCGGACCCCATCGAATCGGTCGCGGACGTGTGTGAGCGGGCCGGGCAGTTCCTCGCCGTCGTCCCGCTGCCCTCGGACGGCGCCTCCCTGGTGGAGGGGGACGTCGCCGTGGCCGTCGTCGGCACGCAGCAGGAGCCGGGGCGACGGCGCAGCACCGCCGCCCACGAACTCGGGCACATGGTCCTGGGCGACGAGTTCTCCACCGACCTGGGCGTCCACGCCTCCCGCGAGGAGCGGGAGAGGATGATCGAGGTCTTCGCCGCGGAACTCCTGCTCCCCGTGTCCAGGGTGCGCGCCGCCATGGAAGGGGTGGCCGAGCGCGACCGCCGCCACACCCTGGTGTGGCTCTCGGCGACCTACCGGGTCTCCTGGGGGCTCGCCCTCACCCAGCTCCAGCGCAGCGAGTCGTCCCGCCAGGAGGAAGCTGGAAGGCTGCGCGCTGGCGCGCCCACCGACGTCGAGTTCAAGGACGCGCTCGGGTGGAAGCCCCAGGCCGACCTGGACTCCATCCGTGTCTCCCCCCGCTACGCCTCCGCGGTGGTGGAAGCCGTGCGAAGAGAACTCATCACCCCCACGCGCGCCGTGGAGATGATGCACGGCCAGATCACTCTCAAGGAACTCACCGAGGAATAGCGGATTGTCCTCCTTCGACGCCCCGTTCCTGTTCGACGCCTCACCGCTCCTGCACGCCGCCAAGGCCGACCGCTTGGACGTTCTGGGAGACCTGGCCAGAGAACGTCCGTGCCTGACCACGAGATCGGTCCTGGACGAGATCCGGCGCAACGACGCCGAAGCGTATGCCGAGGTGGTGCAGGCGGCGTGGATCAGCACGGTCCCCACCGATTCACTGGACTTTCTCGTCGCCTACGCGGAGTGGGCCGGTCGCATGGGCCTGACCGATGACCACAACGTCGGCGAGACCATGCTGTGCGCGTATGCCGACCTTCGCGGAGGCGTTCTCGTTCTAGACGACAGGTTCGCGCGCAAGGTCGCCCGCAGGCACGGCCTGTCCGTCTGCGGAACCATGGGGCTGATCGCCGATGCCTGCCGGAGGGGAGACTGCACGGTGGCGGGCGCCTCGGTCCTGGCCGACGCACTCCGGGATTCGGGCATGCGCCTTCCTTTTGCGAGGGGCGGTTTCGAGTCCTGGTCCCGGGAGCAGAAGCTGCTCCGATAGATCCGGTGCGGTAGTGCTGCGCCGGAATGAGCCTGTGTAGCTGTTCCCCATGCCCTGCGGGTTGGTCGGGCTCCGACCCCTCTCTAGCCCATGTCCCATCACATGCGCCAGACCTGTGCCGGAACCGGCCACTTCCGCACGGTTTTCCTGACAGCGTGCAACCGGTCCTGCTAGCGTGATCGCCACGTCGCGGCAAACCGCATCCCGACGCCACAGCACCCCTCAGCCACTCGGGAGAACTGTGTGCCCACCCGGTGGACACTCACCCTCACACCCCGGCCCTCCGGGCCCGTACGCCCCGCGCACCTGCACGCCTTGGCCTGCACCCTCCTGGAGGAGCCCGGGGACGACCACACCGCGCAGGTCAAGCCCTTCACCGCGGCTCTCGCCGGTGATCGGCTGCTCCTGAGCTGGCTGGACGATCCCACCGAGCCGGAACTGCCCTCCCGGCCGGACACGTCCGCCCGGCTGGGCGGTCGCACCCACCGCCTCCAGCCGGGCGACCGGAACACGGCCCCTTACGCGCGCCTCGCGGCCGCACCGCCTTCGGTGAAGGTGCGGGTCGAGTTCGTCACCCCCGCCTACATCAGTCGGGCCGGCCGACAGCTCCCCCTGCCCGAACCCGAACTCCTCCTCGCGGGTCTGGCCCGCCGCTGGGACGTCTACAGTCCCCGACCGCTGCCCTCCAAGGCGGTCACCGAACTCCTGGGCGCGGTCCACCTGGCACGCCACGACATCCGTACCGCCGCCGTCGGCGCCGGTTCGGGCCAGCGTGTGGGCTTCGTCGGCCGCGCCGTCTTCGGCCTGCCGCCCCGCACCTCGCACGCAGCGCAGCGGGCCTTCGCTGCCCTGTGGTCGTTCGCCGCCTTCGCCGGGGCCGGGGCACAGACCACTCACGGCCTCGGTCACGTCCGCGTCCACGTATACGACCTGCCCGCCTCACAGGACAGCACTGTCCGAGAGAGGAACACGGGACCCATCGACACCACCCTTCACAGCCAGAACCATCAACCGATCGGAGGCAGATGAGCGGGAACGACCCGCGCGACCTGGTCGTCATCGCCCTCTCCGGCGTGCAGCGCTACATCACCGAATCCCGCACCACCGCGGATCTCCGCTCGGGCAGCCAGATCGTCGCCCACCTGGCCGACAAGGCGGTCAGCCGACTGGTCAGTGCCCACGGGGCGACGATCGTCTTCCCCGCCCCCACCGGCGAGGGCACCGATGGCGTCGGAGACGGGATGCCCAACCGCGTCGTGGCCCTACTCGAACCCGGAACCGGTCGCACGGCGGCCTCCGACACCAAGGACCGCCTGGACGCCGTGTGGGAGAAGTGGGTGTACGACGTCTTCGGACGGCACATGCACGCGACCCCCGGATGGCCGACGGTGCAGTGGGTGAGCGTGCCCGCCGACCCGTCCGCGTCCTACGCCGACCAGTGGGACCGGGCCCAGCGGTCCCTGGCCCAGCGCAAGAACACCCGGAACTTCGAGCAGCCCGATGACACCCCCGGTGAATTGTGCATGCTCTCCCCGCGCTGGCGCTCCGCGGAGGTCCCGGCCAAGGCGCTCGAGCACATGAAAGACGAGCGGCTGGCCGTCGCCAACTGGGCCAAGCGCCTGTGGCAGCACACCGAACCCGGCAGTCGTGTGACCTTCTCCTCCACCAACGCCATCGCCTCCAGCCCCTACCGGCGTGCCGTCCTGGAACGGTGGAACACGGTGCCCGAGATCAGTGCCCTCGTCAGCCGACTCCACCGGGCCGCCCTTGCCCTGGGCAAAGACCCGATCACCGAACCCCCCACGGCCGGCCTGCCCGAGGAACCCGAGGGGGGCGACCCCAGGTGGCTGCGCGGTCGCGGCAGCCGCTGGGTGTTTCCCGAATCCTGGCACCTCGACGTCCTCGCCCGCGAGTTCACCGACTCCCCTGAGGCGTCCGAGGCCAGACGCGGCGAACCGAAGTTCGCCTCCGCGGTCCGCGACGGACGTGAGGCCGCCGACGCACTCGCCCGAACCATGTCCGAACACGGCGTCCGGCCACCCTCACCCCACCTGGCCGTCCTGGTCCAGGACCTGGACTCCATGGGGCGCTATCTGTCCGACATGGACCTGTCCCAGGGACACACCGTCCACACCGAGGTCTCGGGCCGACTCGCCCGCACCGCACGGGACCAGCGCGAAGCCGTCGAACGGGTGGGCGGGTTCGTGGTCTACGCGGGCGGCGACGACCTGCTCGCCCTCGTCCCCGCCGCCCGCGCGCTGGAGGCCGCCCGCACCGCCCGGTCGGCCATCGCTCCTGGCCTGCCGCACGCGAGCAACGGCATCCTGTTCTTCCACCACGGCTCCTCGCTCCGCCGTGCCCTCGCCCAGGCGCACGAACTGTTGGAGAAGGCCAAGGAACGCGACGGCAAGAACAGCCTGGGCGTCGGGTTCATCCGAGGCAGCGGAAGCCACGCGGAATGCGTCCTGCCGTGGCAGGAGCGACGGGACGGCGCACCCGCGTCGGAGGGCTCCCCGGTCGATGCCCTCGACCTGTTCGCCTCTTACGACAGCCACCCCCGTGCCCGGCTGTCACCGCGCCTGCTTCCTGACCTGCTCACCGAACAGGTGCACCTCGACGGCGGGGGAGAGCAGGACCAGGGCGGCTACGAAGCCTTGGACCGAGAGGTCGCCCGGGCGGAGATGCGCCGCCTGGTGCAGCGCCACACGTCCTTGACCACCGCGACCGGCGAAGAGGTGAGCGAGGACGACAGCATCCCGAAGAAGAAGGACAGTGCGGAACGCAGGGCCTTCGCCGTTGAGGCGGCCCGCGCCCTGGAGCGCATGGCACCGGGCAAGCGCCTGGTCGATGAGGGAGCGGTCCGCGTCGCCCTCTTCCTGCGTCAGGAGGCCCAGTGAACACACCGCACGTCCCGACCCCCTTCGCCGATTCGGGTAGGGGCCTGGGAGAGCGATGGCTCCTGCTGCGCCCCCACGACACGGTCCAGGTGCGCGACGGCCGTTCCTTCGACGCCGGGACCGGCGGCAGCGCACAGACCGTCCGCCCCTGGCCCTCCACCGTCGCGGGGGCCCTCGCTTCCAGGGACGGCGGCTTGGGCGGTGAACCGGAGAGCGTGCGCGGACCAGTCCTGGCCCGGCGTCGCGGATCGCAGGGGCGGGAATGGGAGCCCTACTTCCCCGTCCCCGCCGACCTCGTCCACCCCCCGCGCGGTGACGTGCGGCGTATGTCGGCCCTGGAGCGGGCCGAGGACGGAACCAGAAGCGACCTGGACGAGGAAGCCGCCGACCACGGAGCGCGCCTGCGCACCTTCGCCGTCCCCGACGGCGTCGACGATCCCGAGACCCTCAGCGGGTGGATGTCGGGCCGAGCCCTGCAGGACTACCTGCACGGCACACTGGTCGCCCCTGGCGGCAGG
Organism: Nocardiopsis sp. LOL_012; assembly: GCF_048060475.1. NCBI lineage: Bacteria > Bacillati > Actinomycetota > Actinomycetes > Streptosporangiales > Nocardiopsidaceae > Nocardiopsis > Nocardiopsis sp. LOL_012. Next base: position 168,794 of record NZ_JBHMIV010000002.1, read on the forward strand.
GTGGCCAGGAGGCGGCTCAGACTCGCCCCCGAGGAGCCCTTCGAACCCGAGACACGGGTCGGGCTGGCCCTGGACCGCGCCACGCGCACCGCCCGCCAGGGCGCGCTCTACCAGGCCACCCACCTGCGCTTGAGGGAGCGGTGGGCCTTCGCAGCGCACGTCACGCCCCATCCTGACAGGCATCGCCCCCTGGACGAGGCCACCGGACCGGTCCGCTTCGGCGGTATGGCGCGCCTGGCCGACATCGAACCCGCCCCCGGTATGGACTGGCCCGAGCGGCCACTCTCCTTCCCCAACGGCAGACTCTTGGTCTACGCGGCCACCCCCGCCGTCTGGCCGGGCGGCTGGTACCCGCCGATCCGCAGCTCCGGGGCCGCGCTGGTCGCTGCCAGGGTCGAGGAACCGCTGGCCGTGGCCACGGCCTCACCGAGCCGGAACTGGGCGGAGTTCCAGAACTCCCGTTCCCTCTACTACGCCGTCCCGCCCGGGGCGGTCTATCTTCTGAAGTTCCCCAACGCCGATGACGCCGAACGCTGGGCCGACCAGTACCACGGGAGGGCCCTGCCCCTCCAGGAACGGGTCCGCCGCAACAGGGAGATCAGCCTGGCCACCGCCGGGTTCGGCGTCATCCTGACCGGAGTGTGGTCGTGACCAGCTATCTGCTCTACCTGTACACCGAGTCACCCCTGCACGCCGGGGCTGCCGACGCAGAGGGCTCCCTCGACCTGCCCATCCAGCGGGAGGCGACCACCGGCTATCCCGTCGTGTGGGGCCAGAGCCTCAAGGGCGCCCTGCGCGCGGCGGGACACGACGCGGGATGGGACGCGGGCGACCTGGACCGCGTGTTCGGCAAGGCGGTCCAGAGCAGCGACGGCGATCCGGGGGTCAACCCCACCGCCGGACTGCTCGCCGTCGGCGACGCCCAACTGGTGGCCCTCCCGGTGCCCACCCTGCGCCGCACCTTCGCCTGGGCCACCTCCTCGGTGGCCCTGGCCCGGCTGTCCCGCAAGTACGCCCGTATGCGGCGCACGGGGGAACCCCTGGAGGTCCCCGAGGTCGCCGACGACCAAGGAGCAGCCACCGACGCGCAATGGTCGGAATCGGACCAGGTGCTGGGGCCGTGTCTGGTGTCGTTCCCCCAGGGCGACGCCGCTGACCCACTGGCGGACTGGGCCGGACGTATCGCCGCCGACGGCATCGGCGACGGCTCCCACCTGGCGTACTTCGCGAACAAGTTCCGCTCCGACCTGCTCCTGGTCGGCACCTCGGTCATGGGCCAACTGCTGCGCGAGTGCACCGAGCACTCGGTGCGTGTCCAACTCGACCCGGCCACCAAGACCGTCAAACACGGGCCGTTCACCAGCGAGTACCTGCCCACCGAAACCCTGCTGGCCGCGGTGCTCACCCTGAGGGAGACCCCGGACACCGGGCACGACGCCCGGCACCGGGAACTCCTGAGCGGACTGCTCAACGGGACGGCGCTTCAGATCGGCGGGGACGAGACCCTCGGGAAGGGGCTGGTGTGGCCGCGGCTGATCACGGAGGACGCCGGTGAGTGAGAACAGCCGTGGCGCCAGGCGGGTCGACCAGTCGATGGCCGGCGTCGCCCACCGGATCCTCGGAGACCACGTCACGCCCGAACTGCGCACCCGCATGCGGCAGTTGCCCATGCGGCTGCGCGGCAGCGGGCTGGCCGCCACCTACGCCTTCGTGCTCTCCAAGGCCGACGCCCGCGGCAACGAACTGGAGAAGGCGTACCACCGCCTGGCCGAACGCGTCGCCGCGCACGTCGCCGACCGGGGGCTCCTGACCGGGGCCGGACGCCGGACGGATCCCCAGCGGTTCCTTGCGGCGCTGGCGGATGCCGACGTCCACGACTACGCGCGGATCTCCGTCGAGGTGGAGGCGCTGTCGGTCTGGCTCAGCAGGCTCGCTGAAGCCCTGTGCGCCGAATCCGACGACGCTTCCACGGAAGGGGGCGACAGTGGCGGACCGGCCTAACCCCATGACTGCCTTCGGTGCCAAGGGTCCCCGCGGCCCGAAGCCCGGCCCCCCTCCGGGGCGGGGACCCGGAGGCGGCCCTGGCCAGGGTGGATCCCGTGGCGGGGGAGGCAGAGGCGGCCCTCGCGACAGGGGGCGTCCCTCCGGCGGCCGGGGTTCGGTGTACCCGGCCAACGGTCCCCTCGGCAGGGTGCTCAAGGTCGAACACACCCCCTCTGCCACGGGTGAACCCACCAGCGTGCTCCAGGAGACAGCGCACGGCTCGGGGAGGGGGGTCGGTCCGGAGGCCAACGCGCTCGTCATCCTGCGCCGCCTGTCCTTCGAACCCGTCGACGGCGGTACCAACCCCTGGAAGAACCACGTCCCCCTGCACGGCTGGGCCACCGAACACAGGCTCGGCCAAGGCGGATCCGGCCTCCAGAACGCGGTCCTCCAGCGCAGACGCCACTTCCTGCGGCGGTGGGCCGCCTTCGATCCCGACCGCCGCCACGTGCGCAGGCTGCGCCTGACAGTGGAGTGGCGTATGGCCTCCGGGCTCGGCCTCCAGTTCGGGGTGCTTGACAACGGCCTGGCCCTGCACGGCACCTACGGCTGGCCCGGCCTGCCCGCATCCACCCTCAAGGGTCTGGCGGCGGCCGGCGCCCGTAGCGCCGGGGCCGACACGGAGAGGATCGTCCGGGCGCTGGGAGGCCCCAGGCCGCGCGGTGACCAGGACCCGAGGCCGACCACTGAGGAGCACACCCGGGGCACGGTCCGCTTCCTCGACGCCCTGCCCGATGCCGTCACGGTCCACGATGACGTCATCACCCCGCACCAGCAGCCCTACTACACCAGCACCGACCCGAAGGCCCACAAGGACGCGCAGACCAAGAGGAACGCCCGCCCCCCGGCAGAACACCACAACCCGGTCCCGGTGCCGTTCCTGTCCGTCAGCGGCCGGATGCACGTGGACCTGATCGGGGATGACGGCGGCGACCTGGACGCGGTGTCCGCATGGTTGGCTGAGGCCGGTGAGGAACTCGGCGGCGGCGGCCGGACCACCGCCGGATACGGCTACTTCGACTGCTCCACAGTGGACGAGGAGGACGCGTGACCGACCGCCCCGTCACCGTGCACGTGGCCACCGTGGGACTGAGCCTGTTCGACACGCTCCTCGCCGACAGCGAGGAGCGGATCGAGGACGCCGTGGGCGACTACGACCTGGCGGAGGAGATCCACCGGGCCCGCGATCGGATCCACGACCCCAACTATGAGCTGCCCGACCGCAAGGACGAGGCCGACCGCGTCTCCGACCGTCTCGTCAAGGAGACCTCCTCCGACTCCGGCGAAGCACGTGAGGAGCTGGAGGACCTCCTCACGGCCATCCGCCCCGACAAGTGGCCCTCGCACATCAGCGCCGAACTCGCCTCCCTGGCCGCCGACCCCGCTAAGGCGAGTCACCGGGTCGGGGAGAACGAGACGGTCCTCCTCATCGCCAGCGACACGGGCCGTGGCCTGCGCGCAGCCCTGTTCAACGCCTTGGCGATGACGGGAGGGAAGGTGGACCGGGTGGACTACCTGCCCGAGCCCGAAGGCCGCGTCGAGACCGGCCCCGGCCGGGTCGCCATCGTCCGCCTGCCCGGCCTCGACGCCGAACAGGACAAGGACTTCCTCGGAGCGATGGAACGGCTCGGTGAGTTCGGCGGCCAGATCAAGAACCTCATGGCTGACCCCCGATCCACGTGCCGGTTCCACCTCAGCGGCGGTTTCCGCGTTGCTCTTCCCTTCCTTCTGGGCTTCGCCCAGGCGCTCCGGAGCCTGTACGGCACCCGGGTCACCGCCCACGCCCAGTACGAGTTCTCCACACCCCCGCGCCTGATCGAACTCCCTCTGAGCTCGCCCCGGTCCGACGACCTGCGGGGCAAGCTCGCCAGGTTCGGAAAGGACGGTTACTTCACGGGTAAGGGGAGGCCGTCTCAGGACGCGGTCTGGTCGGGGTTCGCATATGAGTGGATCAAGGATCAGTGCTTGTGGCGGTTGACGCCCTTCGGGATGGCCCTGCTCAAACTCGCGCCCGAGACGAGAGGGGAACCGTGACGGACGCAGCCCCCGACGATGTTCCCGTCGATCTCGGCCCCCCTCAGTCCCCCCTGGTCGAACGCCTGGAATCGGGCATCGGCGCCGTGACGCACGCGGATCGCGGGCCCTACGCCATCGAAAACGATGCCCAGGCCTGGAGGAACGCCGGGTTCCGGGCCGCGCTGCGCGAACTGAGCGAAGCCCTGATCAGCGGGAGCGACGCGGAGCTGGTGGGCGAATGTTCGGCTCTGTCCGAACTGCTCGCGCGACCGGCCTCCGAAAGCCTGGTGAGGGCATTGGCCCACGCCCCCGGACACCTGCTCGGCGCGGTGCTTCCCGCTCTCCTCTCCCCCAAGGGCAGACCTGCAGCCGAAGCGGACGCGGTGGAGGCGTGGACGGTGTTCACGGTGTGCGTCGACGTCCTGTGGGGGTACGTGACCGGCGACGGCGCCCGGACCCACCGGCACGTGCAGCCGCTGGTGGCTCGCACCCGTTTCCTGGCCCTGTCGGAGCCCTTCCGCCACAGGGGCCGTGAGAAGGAGTGGGAACCGTGGTGGCGGAGCGAGGACCTCAAACACCTCTTCGGCCGTAACGACAACTGGGTGCCCCTGGTCCGCAAGACGCGGGAGGCGCGTGAAGTGTGGCGCGCCCACCTCGACCGGTACCAGGCCCTGCCACTGTTCGACCACGCTCCCCCCTCGGCGGTGGAGCGGGAGGTGCGGGCGCTCGCCTTCCAGGACACCGTGCCCGAACGACGGTCCTTCTGTGGAGGGCCGCTCGCCCTGTCCACGCCGACGGAACGGGCGGGAGACGAAGCGGCCCCTTGGGTGGGACCGCCCCCGTCCACTACAGCGGACCGGGCCGTCCTTAGCGAGGCGGTGGAACAGCACCTTCTTCCGCGCTTCGCCGTCGTGGGGTCCTGGTCGGCGGTGTGCGGGCTGTACCTGCACACCCGGAACGGGTGGGCGCTGGGCGGGTACGTCCTGGTTGGAGCGGCGGTGATCATCGCGGTGGCGGCCGTGGCACTGGCGGCGTTCACCGCAACGGTCACGTTCCACTGGGCGCTGGGTGCGATCGGCTTCGTCTACACGCTCATCGTCTCTGGCACCGTCTTCTTCGGGCGGCTGTGGGCGATGCCGCTGATGCTGCGCCTTCCGGCGGCCGGGGCGGTCGGGCTCATCGTTCTGGTGGCGTTCCATCCCACCTGGTGGGAGGGGGTCACCCTGGACTGGCAACTGCCGCTCGTGCTGGCCGGGGCCGCCTTCGGCTACCTCCTCGTGGAGGTCCGCAACCACAACACCGGGACCGCCAGTGGGGACGAGCGCAGGTTCGTCCCCGGGGTCCTGGCCGGCCGGGCCCTGGCGGTGGCCGTGACCGGTCTGGTGCACTCCCTGTTCGTCGCGGTGATCGGTATGGTCGCCGTCACCACCGTCTTCGGGGAGGACGGGGACAGGCTCCGGGGCGTCTGGGCGGGGACCTCCGAGTTGGGGGACCCGGTGGCGATCCTGATCGCCGCCGCCTTCTGGTGTCTGGCCGCGGGCGTCTTCTCCCAGATCCTGTGGGACGACCGGCCCATCACCGCACCCCTGTCCCATCGGCGTTGGCGTGACGAAAGGTAGGAAGCGATGCCCTGGACCACACTGCGCCTGCGGGTGGAGACCCCCCTCTTCTGCGGTGACGGAGACCCGACCTCGGCGCAGGTCCGCGTCTCCTCGATCCGCGGAGGGATGCACTTCTGGTTGCGTGCCATGGCGGGGGTCCTCGCGGGGAAGGACCTCGACGCGCTGCGGCGCATCGAGAACCGCGTTCTCGGCTCCACCGAGGCCGTTTCGCCGATCCGGCTGCGCATCCCCGCACAGCCCCGGTTCTCCACCGAACCGTTCCCGGACTTCCTGCCGCGCGCCCAGAGTCCGAACAACAAGTGGATCAGCTACCTCCTCGGCCCCGGCCTGACCGCCTGGGAGCCCAGGGACCAGAGGAAGGGGCTGCCGGGCGCTACGAAGATCACCCGCGCCTTCACCCCGCCAGGGGAGGAGTTCGACCTGCGGATCAAACTCGTCGGCGAGGACCGCGACGCCCACACGGTCGCCCTCGGTGCACTGTGGATGAGCCTGGTCTTCGGCGGCATCGGAGCGCGCACCCGGCGCGGGTTCGGCGGTATACGGATCACGGGGGTGGAGGGCGGATCGCTGCTCGACTGGCCAGAGAACGCCCTGCTCTCACCCGGCCTGGACTTCTACGAGAACACGAAGTCGCTGTGGCCGTCGGGGACGGCGTCCCGGGCGATGCCCGCGCTCATGGCCATCGCGGAGAAGGCCGGCCTGCCGAAGCGGGTGCATGACTGGTCGGCGCCGCCCACCTACCCCGTGTTGTCCAAGACCCGTACCGTCGCGGGCGTCAGCGGTGGCGGAACCTTCCCTGACTGGGTGAACGTACTGATCCAGGCGGGTGAGGAGTTGCGCCACTTCCGGGCATCCGAATTCACCCCCCAGGTGATGTACAGCCCGAAGGTCAAGACACGTGAGTGGCTGGAGGTCGTCCACGACGAGGACCGGGACGACTTCGCGCTCGGCGGCTTGGGACTGCCCATCGTCTTCAAGAAGGACACCGAGGTGCACGCCGACAGGGGAGAGGGGCAGGAGGCCGAGACGCTGCGGCGGGCTTCGCCTCTGTGGCTCCGGCCGGTGGGGGAGGGCGACGAGTGGCGGTTGTTCTCCTTCGCTTTCCTCACCGAGTTCCTCCCAGAGGAGGAGGTCGGCGTGCATCTGTGGCGCGGCCAGGGAGGCGGGAAACGGCAGAGCCGCGAGCTCACTGTCACTACGGAGGACAGCCACGCTCTGGTGAGGGAGTGGATCGAGGGCATCACCGAGGCGGAGGGCACCGCGTTCGTTCCCTGATCCGAATGGGTGCGGCGGTGAGCAGCGAGAGGGCGGTGCGCAAGATCCGGTTCGAGCGCGGGTGAGTGTATTATAGAAGCCTCATGAAGCCCATAGGGTATGGAAACGTAAGTTTCTTCGTTTATGATCGGATTAAAGCATTCGAACCGAACGCCTGATAAGCCCGTAGGGCATGCAGGAAATCGATAGGGTGATATTCTCTTAGAAGGCCCTTCCTTTATGAGATATCTGCTTCGCCAGGTTGCGGGCGGTGAGAATCTTTTACCCTCAGGGAATAATGCTGGAAGCAGATCGTGGAACGCGCGATGCTCTCGCCGTGGATTTTTGTCTACCGTGTCGGTTTGAGGCCGTCAGTGACACGATGTCTGACCTTCACGCGGGGCCGTGGGGTTAACGGGGTTCTGGGAGAAGCCAGTGTGGCTCCACGCCATAACTATGACGTGGAGCCCAAGGACATTCGGGATGGAGATATCTGACGCTTTATAGATTTCCCCAGTCCTGTGTCGCGATGTCTGCATTCTTGTTTTACAAGAGACTGTTGATGGTGATCGTGACATACATGTCACTCCCGATGAACTGCTGAGCAAGCAACAGCATGGTGTTCATGAGGAGAAGAATGGCGCTCTTCCAGGGGGGAGTCCCGCCAGAAGGGCTTCCGGGAGTTCTGGGCTCGACCGGACCCTTGGGCATAATACTCCTTGTTGTGTGGTTGGTTAGAATGACAGTCATTTTTTGAAAAAGATCGAAGATGCAGGGTGGGGGGCGGGACGTCTGCAGGGGAAGGGGTGGTCTTGCGCTCACGTGGTACCTCCTGGAGTGCAGTGTGCCACATGAATCTGGCTACGGCGAAGAATCTCACATATTACCAGGTGGAGGCTTTGAAGTAAGATTTATATTAAAGGTCTGATTGCCGATGGTTTCGAGTTCAATGAGATTTATGTCGGGTTCTATATATCCTTTCATGGGATCATCCTATGGCCCAGGGGTTGAGTTGCGGCATATGGTGCTTCGGTAGGAGTGGATGTGCGTCTGGTATGCTTATGTTTGAAAAGAAGAAAGAGAATATTATGCTCGATAATCTTCGGGCGTGGGGAATCGGTCAAGGTATTATTAACCCCAATGGGAATGGTCGCATATTGTGACATTGATTTTTTGATAAGATCGAAATTTCCTTCGCTGTTTGGTGGAGGTTAGAAAGCCCGCAGGGCATACGGTTCCACCGCTTGGTCTGTTTGTGGTACCGGCGGAATACCATCACTTTGAACTCTGGTGGGCGGATCTCTGATCCGCCCACCAGAGAGCTCATGTGTACGCACGGTTGATCAGGTCGGTGCTTTGGTGTGATTTGGCCTGGGACTTCACACACCGCAGGAGGCGTCCGCCTCCGGACCCGGTCAACGCGATGCTCTCGTTCGGATACACGCTGCTGCTCAACGACGCCGTGGTGGCCTGCCACATCGCCGGACTCGATCCCGAGGGCGGGTTCCTGCACTCGCTGAAGCAGGGGCGGGCCAGCCTGGCGCTGGACCTGATGGAGGAGTTCCGCCCGACGGTGGTGGACACCGTCGTCAACGGCTTGGTGATGGGCGGCAGGGTGGCCCCGGAAGGGTTCGACCATCCGGCCGAGGAGGGTCAGGGCTGCCGGATGTCGCCGGAGGTGTTGAAGGTCTTCCTGGCTGCTTACGAGAAGCGGATGCTCACCCTGGTCAAGCACCCCGGACTGGGGCGCCGGGTGTCCTACAGGGCGGCGTTGACCGCGCAGGCCCGGCTGCTGGCCGGTGTGCTCTCGGGGCGTGAGGACGCCTACGTGTCGATGGTGTGGCGGTGAGTGGTGGGGGAACATCCGCAGCGTCGCAGGTTCTACCTGGTGTGCTACGACATCGCCGACGACGACCGGTGCCAGAGGGCGTCGGAACTGCTGGCAGGGTACGGACCCCGGGTGCAGTACAGCGTGTTCGAGGTGACCGTGCCCTCGCCACCCGCGTTCGAGGAGTTGCGGAAGGCGTTGGTGGAGGCGATCGAGCCGGACGAGGACCAGGTTCGCGTGTATCCGCTCAGGGTTCCGGATCTGGACAAGGTGATGGTGTTGGGGAATCGTAGGTTGGAGGAGCGTGAGGACTTCTGGATCGTGTGAGCGGAGGGGCGTGTACACCGAATCCGGTTCGGTTGCCGAACCCCCGGTTTGCGTGCAAGGTGTTTATGCTGTTCAGGGGCTCGCGAGAGTGAAATATGGCGTGGGTCACGTGCCCTTGGGGGTGTTTGAGGGTGGTTGCGTGCAGAGGGGGTGTGTCGTCGCAGGTCAGAGGGCGTGAAAAAGGGCAAGGGTTTCGGAGGCCTATTAAGCCCGTAGGGCATGGAAACCTCCTCCCCGTTGCTGTTCTGCAGAGCCAGGTTCCGGAGACCTATAAATCCCCCCGTAGGGCGCCCCATCCTTTTCGCGAACCCCCGAAACGGAATGATCTTGCTACCAGCTCAGGGTTCGAGCCTTATTCCTGCGCCAGAAGCAAGATCAACTCTGGCCGCCCGATGTGAGCGGCCACGGCACCGGTGGTCTCACCTGGCGCGCCTGCGCTTCTCCGCGAGGGCGCGGATGTCGCCGACCCGGTAGTAGCGCCAGCCGTTGCACGGGTCGTGGAACCAGTCCACGATCCCGTCCAGCCGTCCGGTGCGTGCCCACGTGCGCAGGGTGGAGGTGTGTACCTCCAGGACTTCGGCGGCGTCCACCGGGTCCATGTACATGTCCGATGCGGTCGGACGCTTTTGCGTTTCTATGTCCTGATTATGTGCATGAGGTTTGTTCTGTGACTGCTCGATCTCATCTATGATCCCAGGATTGATGCGACCGGCGATCTTACACAGTTACTAATATCTAACTGAAGGGCAATGGTTCTGAGCGTAAGCTCATGCATAGCCTTGGGGTGTGCCTGAGAACGACTTCACATCTCTGCTGTCCAAGCTTCGAGAATTGTCCGGTTTCAGTCAGGGTGAACTCGCTGACCGGGTCGGTTCTTCCGGCGCCTCTGTGTCCCGTTGGGAGACCGGGGTGATCACCCCGAAGCGCGCGAAGGTCGAACAGCTCGATCGAGCCCTGAACGGCCGGGGCAGATTGGTGCGGGTTTGGGAACCGGTCGCGACCGGTTTGCAGATCCCGCCGTGGATGAGGTCGGCCGGAGCGCTGGAGGAGAAGGCCGTCTCGATCTCGGTGGTGACCGTCTCCAACCTGGTGCCCGGACTCGTCCAGTCGGTCGAGTACGCACGCCAGGTCTTCCGCGCCGGTCATCCAACGGCGTCCGTGTCCGAGATCGAACGCCTGGCACAACTGCGGGTTTCACGCTATGAGTCGTTGATCAGGAAGAACGATCCGTTCGTGACGGTGGTCTTTCCGTTCTCCGCGCTCAAAGGACTTCCCGACCACGTCAGGATCGACCAGGTCAAGACGCTGATCCGGCACATCGACAGGGGGCGGTTGGCAGTGCACCTGGTGCCCGACGAAACCCCGATCCTCGCTGTGGCGGCACCTATCCAGGTCTACCGATTGTTGGACGGCAGGAAGGTCGCCGCTTCCGATCACGCCAACGGCAATCACGTGTACACGACCCCTGACGAGGCTGAGAAGATCGAAGGGATCGTGACGCATGTGATCGGCCGTTGCCTCCCTGTGGGTGACACGGCCCGACGGTTGGAGGAGTTGCTGTGAACGAGTGGTTCAAATCCTCGTACTCGGAGAACGCCGCTCATTGCGTTGAACTGCGGCACCTGACGAACCAGGTACTGGTCCGCGATACCCGCAACCGTGCCTCGGCCACCCTGGCCTTTCCGGCCGCCGAGTGGGTCGCCCTGCTCGCCGGTGAACACCACCCCCACTGACCTCCTCAATCCCACGCTCCACAACCCCCTCCACAACACCCCCGAACACGGTTCCGCGGGGTGTTGTGTTCTGAAAGTTCCCTGTGTCCGGAACCAGTGGGCCTCCCGAGGCGACTCTCAAGGCAGGAACGTACTCTTACTCTGTGCGTTCATTCCACTACGCGAAAGGCCGAGGTCATCGGCTTGGACGCACCGGACCCAAGGAGAAGACCCCCCATGACACAGGAAACGGACACGACTTCTGAGAGAACGACCTCCCCGAAGCAGGGGAACCAGTGGAGCTCCCTCCGATCCCTGGTGCTGCGGCTGCACTTCTACGCGGGCGTCTTCGTCGCCCCGTTCATCGCCGTCGCCGCCGTCACCGGACTGCTCTACGTGTGGACGCCCCAGATCGAGCAGGCGCTCTACGCCGACCAACTGCGCGTTGAGCCCACCGGCCAGACGCTCCCGCTCAGCGAGCAGGTGCGCATCGCCCAGGCCGAGCTCCCCGGCGCCGAACTCGACGCGGTGCGCCCCGCCACCACCGGCGAGGACTCCACCCGGGTGCTGTTCGACGCTCCGGAGGAGCCCAACGCCAGCTACCGCAACACCGTCTTCGTCGACCCCCACGACGGCGAGGTGCTCGGGGTGATGCAGACCTACGGCAGTAGCGGCGCCCTCCCCGCTCGGGCGTGGATCAGCAACATGCACCGCAACCTGCACCTGGGCGACGCCGGGCGCCTGTACAGCGAGTTCGCCGCGAGCTGGATGTGGGTGGTCGCCCTGGGCGGCCTCGCCCTGTGGGTGTCGCGCACCCGGCGCGTGCGCGGCGGCGCGCGCCGCCTGCTGGTGCCCGGCGCGGGTGCGCGCAAGGGCTACCCCCGGTCGCTGTCGGTGCACGGGGCCACCGGGCTGTGGATCCTCGTCGGCCTGCTGTTCCTGTCGGCGACCGGGATGACCTGGTCGCAGTACGCGGGCGCCAACATCAGCGACCTGCGCCAGCGGCTGGACTGGACCACCCCCTCGGTCTCCACCGAGCTGCCCGAGTCCGTCACCTCCGCCCCCGGTGCTGACGCGGGGATCGACGCCGTGCTGGCCACCGCACGCGAGGCCGATCTGGACGGGCCGGTCGAGGTGGTGCCGCCAGCCGAGGCCGGCTCCTCCTACCTGGTCAAGCAGGTCGACCTGAGCTGGCCCACCGGCGCGGACTCGGCGGCGATCGACCCAGCCACCGCCGAGATCGTCGACGTCCTGCGCTTCGACGACTACCCGGTCATGGCCAAGCTCACGAGCTGGGGGATCGCCGCCCACATGGGGCTGCTCTTCGGGCTGCCCAACCAGCTCGTGCTGAGTGCCCTCATAGCCGGACTGCTCGCCGTGCTGTTCCTGGGCTACCGGATGTGGTGGCAGCGCCGCCCCACCCGAACCCGGGCGCTGGGCGTGGGCCGCCCCTACCCGCGCGGCGCCTTCCGGGAGCTGTCCCTGCCGCTGAAGATCGCGGTGGTGGCCGTGCTGGCACTGGTCGGCTGGGCGGTGCCCATGCTGGGGGTGTCGCTGCTGCTGTTCTTGGCCATCGACGTCGCCCTGGGCTGGCGCGCCCGCCGGTCCGCCGAGGCGTAGCCCACCTTCGTCTTACGGCGAAGGTCGGCGTCGGCCTTCGCCGTAAGACGAACCTCAGACCCGGCCGCCGGCTCCGGGCGGACCGTCCCCGCTGCGCAGCGCGTCGGAGACCGCCTTGGCGCCGCCGTGGCCGCTGTACCCGCCGTCCACGGGGATCTCCGCGCCGGTGATGAACGACGACTCGTCGGAGACCAGGAACACCACCAGCGGCGCGATGTCGTCCACCGTCCCGGCGCGTCCCAGCGGGGACTGCTCGACGGTGGCGCGGCGCATCGCCTCGGGTGCCGAGGCGGTCATCGGGGTCTCCACGAACCAGGGGTGCAGCGTGTTCACGCGGATGCCGCGCGGCCCCAGCTCCAGGGCGGCCGCCGCCGACAGGCCGCGCAGAGCCCACTTGCTGGAGGTGTAGGCGACCGGATAGTGGCCGGTCAGCGCCGCCACCGACCCCACGTTGACGATGGAGGCGCCGCGTTGCATGAGTGGCAGCAGGGCCTGGATGCCGAGCAGCGGCCCGGTGGTGTTGACCCGGTGCACGCGGTCGAACTCGTCGGGGTCGACCTCGCCCACGCGGTGGCGCAGGGTGATCCCGGCGTTGTTGACCAGGGCGTCCACCCGGCCGTAGCGTTCGCGCAGCCAGGCGGCCAGGGCGGCCCACCCGTCGGCATCGGTGACGTCCAGGCGGCGGTGGACCACCATGCCGGGCGGCTGGGACGTGTCGGGGTCGACGACGTCGAGGGCGACGACGTGCGCGCCCGCCTCGGCCAGGGCGGTGGCGGCCGCCGCGCCCTGGCCGCGCGCGGCGCCGGTCACCACCACGACCTTGTGGCACAGGCGTGGCATAGGGGGTTCCTTCCCGGCCCCGGGCGGACCGTCTCCGCCCGGGGCGCGTGCTTCAGCATCTTCTAGCGAGGAACCCCGGCTCTTCAGAGCCGGGAGGAATCGCTTCCGTCGATTGCGCAGCGTCGGAGGACCTCGTCGGTGCACGGGCCGCGCCGGTACCCGGGGGTGCAGACCACGCGGGCAGGGAGGGTGCGGATGACCGTGTGGTCCCGACGTATATCGGGATTCGGCCCCCACCGGGGCGGCACAGGTCCTACGGTTGGACCCGTGAAGATCGTCGTGCAGGTCAAACTCATGCCCGACGCCGCCCAGGAGGCGGCGCTGTCGGCGACCCTGCGCACGGTCAACGACCTGGCGTGCTGGGTGTCCCAGGTGGCGTTCGAGCATGGTGTTCCGCGTGAGTACGAGCTGCGCAAGCACACCTATGCCGAGCTCAAGGCGCGAGGTATCGGGGCGCAGGCCGCCCAGCACACCATCAAGAAGGTCCGCGACGCCTACACCGCGCTGCACGCCAACATCAAGGCCGGGAACCTGGGCAGGCCGGGCTCCCAACGCCGCCGCAGGGCCGAATCGAAGCCGATCGTGTTCCGGCCCCAGGCCGCCCAGCCCTACGACGACCGGTGCCTGTCCTGGCAGTACGACGCACAGACCGTGTCCATCTGGACCACCGCCGGGCGCATCAAGAACGTGCCCTTCACCGGCTCTCCGGATGCGCTCAAGACCCTGCGCGAGCACCGCAGGGGCGAGTCCGACCTGATCGAGCGCGACGGCGCCTTCTACCTGATCGCCACGTGTGAGGTTCCCGAAGCCGAGGAGTACGAGCCCGACGGCTTCGTCGGTGTGGACCTGGGCATCGTCAACATCGCCACCGCCTCCACCGGGTACCGGGCCGCGGGCCGAAAGCTCAACCGGTACCGCAGGCGTCAGCTCGCCCTGCGCGCCAAGCTCCAGAAGAAGCGCACCAAGTCCGCCAAGCGCAGGCTCAAGGAGCGTTCCCGCCGCGAACAGCGGCACGTCAAGAACACCAACCACGTCATCGCCAAGAGGATCGTGGCCGAGGCTGAACGCACCTCGTCGGGGATCGCCCTGGAAGGACTCAAGGGCATCCGGCAGAGGGTACGGCCCGCCCGTCGGCCCGCCACCACCCTCAGCGGACGGCCTTCGGCCGCAGTCCTTCCCCCGAAGCCCCAACGGGCCACGCTCCACTCCTGGGCCTTTGCCCAACTCGGACGGTTCCTTGAGTACAAGGCACGGCGGGCCGGGGTGCCGCTGGTGTTGGTGGACCCGGCGTACAGCGGCCGGGAATGCGCCGAGTGCGGCCACATCGAGAAGGGGAACCGGGTCTCCCAGGCCCTTTTCCTCTGCCGGGGGTGCGGGGTCGTTGCCCACGCCGACCGGAACGCTTCCCACGTCCTTGCCCGCAGAGGCGAGGACGTGTGGAACGCGGGGCGTGAGTCACGCGCCCCTGCCACCCCATAGGGGTGTCTGGACGGAGGAGCCTACCCAGCAGCCGGTTGGGCGCTACCTCCAAGCCCGGCCCTTCAGGACCGGGTCAAGTTGACGGCCGGTCACGGGGACGCTCGCGGGCGCGCGGCACCGGTGCGGGATCCCGGCCGGGCACGATCGTGTTGGCGACGGTGCCGATGCCCTCCACGGTCAGGGTGACCGTGTCGCCGGGCGCCAGCGGCGGCGGGTCCTGGCGGCCGTTGCGTCCCCACAGTTCGGCGAGGCAGCCGCCGTTGCCGCAGGTGCCCGAACCGAGGACGTCGCCGGTGCGCAGCCGGGTGCCGCGCGAGGCGTGGGCGAGCAGGTCCTCGAAGGTCCACCCCATGTTGGACAGCAGGTCGCTGCCGACCACCCGTCCGTTGACCTCGGCGGTCAGGGCCAGGCGCAGGAACCCGTCGGCGTCGCGGTGGGGCTCCAGTTCGTCGGCGGTGACCAGCCAGGGTCCCAGGGTGGCCGCCGCGTCCTTGCCCTTGCACGGGCCCAGGCCCACCTGCATCTCGCGCGACTGGAGGTCGCGCGCGGACCAGTCGTTGAACACGGTGTAGCCGAAGACGTGCCCGCGCGCCTGCTGCGGCGACAGGTCGCCGCCGGGGCGGCCGACGACGGCGGCCACCTCCAGTTCGAAGTCGAAGTCCGTGCAGCCGGGTGGCACGGGGACGTCGTCGTGGGCGCCCACCAGGGCTGCGGGGTTGGTGAAGTAGAAGGTGGGCGCGTCGTACCAGGCGTCGGGGACGCCCGAGGCGCCGCTCACGCTGCGGCGCACCCCCTCCACGTGCTCCTCGAAGGTGACGAAGTCGCGCACCGACGGCGGTTCCAGCGGCGGGAGCAGCCGGATCTCCGCCAGAGGCACGGGCGCGCCCGTGGCGGGGACGGGCGCACCGCCGACCAGGTCGATCAGCTCGGTGCCCGCAGGGAAGGGCAGAACTTCCTCTCCCTCGACCGCGCCGCAGCGGCGCGTCCCCTCGTGTTCGTAGGTGGCCAGTCGCATGGGTCTCCGATCCGGTTACAGGGGCGGGGCGACGAAGCAGCCGCGGTCGGGGTCGTTGAAGGACTCCTTGGCGACGAACTCGTCCATCGGGTTGGCCGTACCCCACTGGTCGCTGACGCTGGGGTCGGAGAAGTCGTACATGTGCGGGTGCCAGGTGTCCTCGTCGAGGCGCTCCAGCTCGGTGGTGTACTCCAGGGTGTTGCCGTGCGGGTCCATGAAGTAGGAGAACGTGTTGTTGCCCGCCATGTGGCGGCCCGGTCCCCAGATCTTGCGCACGCCCGAGCGCAGCAGGCGGCCGGTGCCGCGCATGTACTCGTCGATGCCGCGCATCTCGAAGGAGACGTGGTGCAGCGAGGTGTGCGGGCACTGGGCGATGGCGATGCTGTGGTGGGTGGGGTTGCACCGCATGAAGTGCATGACCTTGCCCATCCTCGGGTGCATGAGGGTGTCCGAGAGCGCGAAGCCCAGGTGCTTCTCGTACCACAGGCGGGTGCGGTCCAGGTCGGGGGAGTTGAGCACCACGTGGGACAGGCGCACCGGCACGGACTCGCGCTCCTCCACCTTGCGGTGCACGCGCACGGCCACGTCGGCGGAGACCTCGATGGTGCGCCCGTCCACGTCGAAGAAGCGGACGCCGTAGCCGCCGCCGGGGGTGTCCACGGGGCCGGGCTCGCTCACCATCCGGACCCCGGAGCGGATGAGCCGGTCGGCGAGCGCGTCCACGTCGGCGGGGGAGGCGGCGCCGAAGGACACCAGGTCGATGCGCTTCTCCTCCGCCCGGCGCAGGCGGACCACGTAGTTCTCGGGGGAGCCCTCGGCAGCGAGGAAGGACACGCCGCCGTCCCGCTCGGCCTCGGTGAGCTTCCACATGTCGGTGAAGAACTTCTGCTGCTTGTCGAAGTCGGGCACGGCCAGGGCGACGTGCCGCAGGTGGGTGATGAGCCGGTCGGTCATGGTGACTCCTTAGGTGTGCCGGTGGGCAGGTCGAACAGGGCGGCGGCGTTGGCGCCGCCGATCGCGGTGAGGGCGCCGGGGTCCAGCCCGGCCGCGCGCAGCGCGTCCAGGGGTGTGTCGGTGCCCATGTCGAAGGGGTGGTCCGAACCCAGGACGACGCGGTCGGCGCCGGCCGCCTCCACCAGGTGCCGCAGCACCACGGGGTCGTGGACGAGGGAGTCGAACCACAGTCTGCGCAGGTAGGAGCTGGGCGCCTCGGCGCAGCCCCGGGCGTCCGCGCGGGTGCGCCAGCCGTGGTCGGCGCGGCCCAGGTGGGTGGGCAGGTAGCCGCCGCCGTGGGCCGCCACCACCTTCAGGCCGGGGTGCCGGTCCAGCACGCCGGAGAAGATGAGGTGGGACAGGGCGACGGCGTTCTCGGTGGGCTGGCCGACGATGTTGGACAGGTACCAGCGGTCCAGCCGCTCGTCGAGCGTGCAGCCGAAGGGGTGCAGGAACACGACGGCGCCGGTCTCGGCGGCCCGTGCCCACAGCGGTTCGTAGGCGGCGTCGGACAGCTCCCGGCCGGGCGCGTGGGAGGAGATCTCCACGCCCTTGAGCCCGAGGGACAGGGCGTGGTCGAGCAGCTCCACGGCCAGGTCCGGGTGCTGGAGCGGGACCACGCCGAGCCCGACGAGGC
Source organism: Nocardiopsis sp. LOL_012 (assembly GCF_048060475.1). Classification (NCBI taxonomy): domain Bacteria; kingdom Bacillati; phylum Actinomycetota; class Actinomycetes; order Streptosporangiales; family Nocardiopsidaceae; genus Nocardiopsis; species Nocardiopsis sp. LOL_012. The sequence continues at coordinate 186,180 of NZ_JBHMIV010000002.1, forward strand.
GTTCGGGGGCCTGCGCGCAGTGCTCGGCCACCCCCCGATTGGCGAGCCGGTGCGCCCGCTCGGCCGTGGCGGCGTCGGCCCAGTAGTGGTAGTGGGACGGAGAGGGGCTGACGACCTGCGTGTCCACCCCGGCGGCGTCCATGTCGGCCAGGCGGGCGCCGATCTCGGTGAGGCGGGCGAAGCGCTCGCCGATCATGGCGCCGCTGACCCTGAGGGCCTCGGCGCCGTTGCGCCGGGCGTCCAGGTCCCGGTGCGCGTCGTGTCCGGGATGGCCGGCGACCTCGGCCTCGACCTCCGGGAGCAGGACGTGGGCGTGGACGTCGATGATCACGGCAGCTCCGTCAGCATCGTGGAGACCTCGCGCATCAGGCCGGGCACGTCGGCGTCGCGCACTCCGTCGAGCTGCCACTGGGCGAGGGTCACCGACGACTCCACCACGGTGCGGGCTCGGGCCAGGCGGCGGTCGGTGAAGGCGTCGAACAGCGGCTGGTCGGGGGTGTCGGCCGCCAGCACCATTTCGGCCAGGACCAGGGCGTCCTCCAGGCCCTGGGCGGCGCCCTGGGCGAGGGTGGGCGGACAGGCGTGCGCGGCGTCGCCGATGAGGACGGTCCGGCCGCGGTTCCAGGGGCGCTCCACCAGCAGCGACTCGAACCAGGTGTAGTTGACCCGGTCGGAGGCGGCGATGTCGTCGCGGATCTCGTCCCACACGCCGCCATAGCCCCTGGACAGCTCGGTCATGTGCTCGGCCCGCTCCCGCTCGGTGAAGTCGGTGTCGGTGCGGGCCTTCTCCACCAGGTAGGCGTACATGGTGTCGGGGCCGGTGGGGCAGTACCCGGCGATGAAGCAGGGGCCGCCGTAGACCAGGTCGGTGCGCTGCACGCTGGCGGGGCGGCGGGTGTGGATGCGCCAGATGCCCATGCCGGTGGGCTCGGGCTCGGTGTCGATCCCGATCATGGCGCGCACGCTGGAGCGGATGCCGTCGGCGCCCACCACCAGGTCGTAGTGGGCGGCGGTGCCGTCGGAGAGCTCCACCCGCACGCTCTCGCCCCGGTCGTGGAGTTCCTCGACGGTCAGCCCGTAGCGCAGGTCCGCCCCGGCGGCGCGGGCCGCCCGGGTGAGGATCGCGGCCAGTTCGGGGCGGTTCATCCCCACGGTGGCGGGCAGGTCGGGGCCTCCCATGCGCGCGTCGGGGATCTCGGCGACGAGCGAGCCGTCCGGGGTGCGGATGCCCAGGCTGTCGAAGGGGAAGCAGGAGCGCTCCACCTCCTCCCACACACCGAGTTCGCGCAGCACGCGCAGGGCGTTGCCCTGGAGGGTGATGCCCGAACCCAGGGCCTGGGCGTCGGGGCGGATCTCGGCCACCTCCACCTTCACGCCCTCGCGGGCGAGCAGGACGGCTAGGGCCAGGCCGGACGTTCCGGCCCCGACGATCAGTGCGTTGCTCACGGCTGCCATGGGGGACACCTCACTTGACGGCGATGGGGTTGACGGGTGAGCCGACCGCCCCCGTGAAGGGGATCGGAGCGGCGGTGAGGAAGAACGCGTGGACGCCGTCGGCCGCGCAGCGCTCGGCCAGCGCGTCCAGGTCCCACATCTCGCCGATGAGCAGGCCGATGTGGGGGATGGCCACCTGGTGCAGGGGCTGGAAGGCGTCGTCGAACTCGTTGGGGCGCACCTCGAAGCCCCACGTGTCGGTGGCGATCGCCGCGATCTCGGTGCCGTGCAGCCACCCGGCGGTGGTGAAGGACAGGCCGGGGGCGGGGCCGCCCGCGTAGTCGCCCCAGCCCTCGCGGCGGGCACGGGCCAGGCGGCCGGTGCGCACGCACACGATGTCGCCGCGGCCCACCCGGACGCCGTGCGCCTCGGCCGTGGCCTTCAGGTGTTCGGCGGTGATGGCGAAGCCGTCGGGCAGTTCGCCGTCCTCGCCGACGACGCGGCCCACGTCCAGCAGCACGCCCCTGCCCGTGACGGGTGCGGCCATGTGCTCGATACCGGTGACCAGGTCGCCCTCGGAGGTGACCACCTTCGCGGCGTCTCGGCCGTTCCACGCCCTGCCGTGGTCGAAGATGTGGCCGAGCCCGTCCCACTGGGTGGAGCACTGGAGCGGCATGGACACCACGTCGTCGGCGCCGCCGATGCCGTGCGGGAAGCCCTGGTTGCCCAGGGCCGCGTCCACGCCGGTGTCGAGCATGGTGTGCACGGGGTTGGTCCGGCGCCGCCAGCCCTTCTGCGGGCCGTTCATGTCGAAGCTCTGCGCGAGGGAGAAGCTCTCCCCGGTTCTGACCAGGGCGGCGGCCGCGCGGCGGGTGTCGGCGTCGATGAAGTTGACGGTGCCCAGGACGTCGCCTGAGCCCCAGCGGCCCCAGTTGGAGTACTTCTCGGCCGCTTCGGCGATCGCGCCCTCGGGGTCGGTGCGGTCCGGCATCAGGCCTCCTCCGCCACACAGGTGTTGCGCTGGACGCCCAAGCCGGTGACGGTGCCCTCCATGACGTCGCCCGCACGCAGCAGCCGGCCCCAGTGCATGCCGTTGCCCGCCGGGCTGCCGGTCAGGACCAGGTCGCCGGGCAGCAGCTCCACGGTCTGGGAGGCGTAGGAGACCAGGCGGGCCACGTCGAAGATCATGTCCTCGGTGGACTCGTCCTGCATGGCCTCGCCGTTGAGCCTCAGGGTCACCCGCAGGTCGCCGGGGTCGCCCACGCACTCGGCGGGCACCAGGTAGGGGCCCAGCGGGGTGAAGGTGGGGGCGTTCTTGGCGCGCAGCCAGTCGGTGCCGATCTCCGGCATGTCCTGGCGGAACACCAGTTCGCGGGCGGTGAGGTCGTTGGCGATGGTGTAGCCCGCCACGTGCTCCAGCGCCCGCTCGGGGGAGACCCGGTGGGCGGGCGCGCCGATCACGGCGGCCAGTTCCAGCTCCCAGTCGGGCTTGGTGCACCAGCTCGGGATCACCACGTCGTCGTAGGGGCCGGTCACCGAGGAGGGCAGGCCGATGAACACGTACGGCTGGTCCTCGGCCGCCCGGCGGTCCATCATGGCGGCCACCTCTGCGCGCACCTGCTCGGCCGGGCGCCCGTCCTCCGGTTCGTGGGCGACGGCCAGGTCGATGACGTGGGTGCGGTAGTTGGCCCCCGACTGCAGGATCTGGCGCGGCCGCACGGGGGCGTGCACGCGCAGGTCGGCGAGCCGGTGCCGACCCTCGCCGCCGGAGGCCGCCAGGTCGCGCAGCACGGGCAGCACCTCGGACCAGCGCTCCAGCAGCTCCCGGGTGTCCAGGTGCGCGCCCGGGGCGCCCCGCAGGCCGGACACGGTCCGCAGGTCGAGGACCTCCTCTCCCGTCACCAGTGCCGGGAAGGGGGCTCCGCCCCCGACGGAGAAGGTGCCGAGGGCGAAGGTCCCGGGGGCGAGTTCCCCGGTGAGAGATGGATCTGTTGCCACGGTGTTTCCTCCCGACGTGATGCCCTTAACATTGGCTCACGCAGGAGGGATTTGTGAAATAGATCTCTCATATGGACGGCATCCACACTGTGGATATCCATGGGAGGGCACGGGCGTGAACATCGCGAACCTGGATCTGAACCTGCTCGTCGCCCTGCGCGCCCTGCTGGAGGAGCGCAACGTCACCAGGGCCGGTGAGCGCATCGGACTGAGCCAGCCCGCCACCAGCGCCGCGCTGGGCCGCCTGCGCCGCCACTTCTGCGACGAACTCCTGGTGCGCCGGGGCAACCACTACGAGCTGACGCCCCTGGGGCATGCCCTGCGCGCGCCCGCGGCCAACGCCTGCTCGGTCATGGAGCGGCTCTTCAGCAGCCGCGCCCACTTCCACCCCGGCACCGAGGAGCGCGACTTCACCCTCCTGGCCTCCGACTACGCGGTCACGGTCTTCGGCGCCCGGCTGGCCCGTGTGCTGCACGAGCAGGCGCCGGGCCTGCGCCTGCACTTTCGGCAGTTGCCCGACACGATCGTGGAGGCTACCGACAGCGTCCTCGGCAGTGTGGACGGGGCGTTCATCCTGCACGGGGTGATCAGCGGGTACCCGGCCGTGGAGCTGTACCGCGACGAGTGGGTCTGCCTGGTCGACTCGGGCAACCGCACCGTGGGCGAGGAGATCACCATGGCAGACCTGGCGCGGCTGCCGTGGGCGGTCTACCAGCGCCCCTACGACACCCCGGTCGCCCACCAGTTCGGCATGCTGGGCCAGGAGCCCCGGGTGGAGGTCTCCGTGCAGAACTTCCGTATGCTCCCCGAACTGGTCCGGGGCACGCGGCGGGTCGCGCTGGTCCAGCGCCGCCTGGCCGAGGCCGTCGGGGACGCCGACCTGCGCGTGCTGCCCTGCCCCTTCCCCGCCGCGCCGGTCCGGGAGGCGCTGTGGTGGCACCCCGTCCACCGCGACGACGCCGCCCACATCTGGCTGCGCGAGACCGCCGCCCGGGTCGCGGCGGGGCTCGACCCGTCACGGGAGCGCTGACCGGGAGCGTTCGGTCAGCGCGGTCGGGTGGGTCCTCCGCTGAGCGCAGGTGAGAGCCTCGGCCGGGGCCGTCGCGGCGGCCCCGGCCCTTCCGTGTCGGCGCGGCTAGCGCACGCCGGTCGCCGAGCGCTGCCCGGCCTGCTGCCGGGGCACCGTCGACCGGGTGCCCAGCACCTCGGCCAGGAAGTTCGAGGCCAGCATCAGGGCGGCCTGGTTGGCCTGGGTGTCGCGCATGCTGTCGACCATCATGAAGTCGTGGATCATGCCCTGGAAGCGGACCGCCGTCACCGGCACACCGGCCTCCCGCAGCCTGCGCGCGTACGCCTCGCCCTCGTCGCGCAGCACGTCGGCCTCACCGTTGAGCACGATCGCCGGCGGCAGCCCGCGCAGCTCCTCCATCGGGGCCCGCAGCGGGGACGCGTAGATCTCCGCCCGGTCCTCGGGGTCGGTCGTGTACTGGTCCCAGAACCACATCATGCCCTCTCGGGTCAGGAAGTACCCGGTGGCGAACTCGCGGTAGGAGTCGGTGTCGAAGGCGGCGTCGGTCACCGGGTACAGCAGCGCCTGCCCCCTGAGCTCCACGTCCCCCCGATCCTTGGCCATCAGCGCCAGCACCGTGGCCATGTTGCCGCCCACCGAGTCTCCGCACACCGCCATGCGGGTCCCGTCCAGGTTCTTCTCCGAGCCGTGCTCGGCCACCCAGTGGGCGGCCGCGTAGTTCTGCTCGATCGCGGTGGGATACTTCGCCTCGGGGGCGCGGTCGTACTCGGGGAAGACCACCGCGGCGCCGCTGCGTACCGCCAGTTCCCGCACCAGGCGGTCGTGGGTGTCGGCGCTGCCGAACACCCAGCCCGCGCCGTGGATGTAGAGGATCACCGGAAGCGTTCCGGTGGCCCCGGCCGGGCGCATGATCCGCAGGGGTACCTGTCCGGTGGGGCCGCCCTCCACGGTGATCCACTCGTCGGTGATCTCGGGCTTGGGCACGCCCTCGCCGTTCTGGACCTCCTCCAGGATCTCCCGGCCCTGTTCAGGGGGGAGCTGGTAGATGAAGGGCGGGATGGAGTTGGCGTCGGCGAACTCCTGCGCGGCCCGCTCCAGGACCACCTTGTTCTCGGACATGCGTCTCCCCGGCTCGGTGTGGTGTGCTGTGTCCACAGCAGGGCTTTCCGGCCTTCCACCAGCGGAAACAGGGTTTCCCGAAAGTTGGCGCGATCCGGTTCCCGGGATGGGGATCCCGTACGCGGGGTGCGTTCCCCGGCAGCCGGAGCAGGAGGGAGCGACCGCCATGGCACGGTCGTCCGGCGGCGGGTCCGCATCGGGACGCGCATGTGGGAGCGTGTACTGGGCTCCCCACTGAGGGCGTACACGCCGGCCACTCTCACCGGGGAGCGTGAACTGCGCGCCGAGATCGCGGAGGTCCGCCGCAGGGGCTTCGCCTTCTGCCCCGGGCACATCCATTCCGACGCCACGGGACTGGCCGTGCCGGTGCGCCGGGACGGGCACGTGGTGGCGGCCTTGGGCCTCGTGGTCCCCAACGACGATTCCGCGTGGGCGCTCAGTCGACCGCTCATGCTCGCCGGGCTGTCCCTGAGCCGTGCGCTGAGCGGCACCGTGCCGGAGGGGCCGCCCTCCGGGAGCCCGGGCGGTGACGGCGGCCTTCGCGCATGCCGTGAGCGGGAGGGACCGTTTCGGGCGGGTGGCCGGGGGTACGCCGAGCAGATATAGCCACATATTTCTCAAATAAGGAGAAATCGACCCATCGGTCCGGGCGCAGCGCGGCCGATGGTACGGACCACCTCCCTAGGAGAGCACGGGACCGCGAGGCGCGCCCGGAGCGCTCGGAAGGGTGCGGAGAAAGTGGGCCAGGGCAACGGAGAAGGCGGAAGCGGGGCCGCCCGCAGCGGCGGGACGGCCGACGCGCCACCCGGACGGGGCACCGGCAGGAAGCGAACGCGGGTGCGGAACCGTGGCCGGGAGGGCGCGGAGCCCCGCCACGAGCACACCGGCCGCGAACACCCCGATCATGGAGCCGAGGAACCGGACGTGTTCCTCGACGTCCCGTCCGTGAAGGTCGAGGAGATCGACCTTGAGGTCGACAACCTCCTGGCCTCGGTCTCCCTCCAGGCCGAGGTACTGGACCTGCTCAGGCTGAAGGTGGGAGCGGACGTCGAACTCGGCCGCGTCTCCCTCACCGTCAAGGGGGTCGAGGCCTAGGCCGTGCTCAAGGTGCGGCTCGACGACGTCCGCGACATCATCACCCGGGTCCTGCGGACCATCGACGCGAACCCGCAGATCCTGGAGCACGTGGCCCGGGGGCTGGAGTCCTCCCTCGACCAGGTGGCGGGTGGCGCGGGCCGGGCGGTCGCGGACCTGGGCCGCGGGCGCTGCGCAGACTGCGCGAGGAGTGGGCCGATGACGCCCGGGACCTCGTCGACCGGGTGGTGCGCCACACCGAGTTCGACGCCGTCACCGCACTCGCGCAGGCCTTCCCCCTGCGGGTCTTCCCCGACGCGGTGGGCCTGGAGAAGGAGGGCCGCGAGCACCTCCTGCCCTGCGGCGACCACGCCTTCAACGCCTTCGGCCCCTCCAACGCGCTGGTGGCCAAGGGCGCTCCGCGCGTCGCGGAGCTCTCGGCGTGGGTCAACGGCCAGTGCGCGCGCGAGCGGCTCGCCCCCGGCGGGTTCGGCGGAGCAGGCGCCCCTCGTCGTGCGCTCCCTGCTCACCACCGGCGTGGACACCACCGTCCACGCACTGGGGGCGATCCTGTACGCCTTCGCCACCCACCCCGGGCAGTGGCGGCGCCTGCGCGAGGAGCCCCGCCTGGCCCGGGTCGCCTTCGACGAGGCGGTGCGCTGGGAGTCGCTGGTGCAGACCTTCTTCCGTACGGCCACATGCGACACCGAGATCGCGGGTACCACCGTTCCCGACGGTACGAAGATCCTCATGTTCCTGGGTGCGGCCAACCGCGACCCGCGCCGATGGGAGGACCCCGACGCCTTCGACCTCTCCCGCGACCCCTCCGCGCACGTGGGGTTCGGCATGGGCCTGCACCAGTGCGTGGGCCAGCACGTCGCCCGCCTGGAGGCGGAGTCGCTGCTCACCGCCCTGGCCGAACGGTTCGAGCGCATCGAACTCGCCGGGACGCCGGTGCGGCACCTCAACAACGCCCTCCGCGCCTGGTCCTCGATGCCGGTGCGCGTCCGGACCGCCTGACCACCGCCCGGTGCCTTCGGGTACGGAGTGAACGAGAGGAAGGAACAGCCATGCAGCGTGTACGCGGAGTGGTCGCCAGAGCCAAGGGGGAACCGGTCTCGGTCGAGACCGTGCTGGTCCCCGACCCCGGCCCCGGAGAGGCCGTGGTGAAGGTGTGGGCGTGCGGGGTGTGCCACACCGACCTGCACTACCGGGAGGGCGGCATCAACGACGAGTTCCCCTTCCTGCTCGGCCACGAAGCCGCCGGGAGCGTGGAATCGGTCGGTGAGGGGGTGACCGGGATCGAACCCGGCGACTTCGTCGTCCTCAACTGGCGGGCCGTGTGCGGCCAGTGCCGCGCCTGCGGCCGCGGCCGCCCCCAGTACTGCTTCGACACCCACAACGCCAAGCAGCGGATGACCCTGGCCGACGGCACCGAACTCACCCCCGCCCTGGGCATCGGCGCCTTCGCCGACAAGACCCTCGTGGCCGCCGGACAGTGCACCAAGGTCGACCACACCGCCCGCCCCGAGGCCGTCGGGCTGCTCGGATGCGGCGTGATGGCCGGGCTGGGCGCCGCCCTCAACACCGGGCGGGTGGGGCGCGGCGACTCGGTCGCCGTCATCGGCTGCGGAGGCGTGGGCGCCGCGGCCGTGGCTGGGGCACGCCTGGCGGGGGCCGGGCGGATCATCGCCGTCGACCTGGCCAAGCGCAAACTCGACACGGCCATGAGGCTGGGCGCCACGCACACCGTGAACGCCGCCAATGCCGACCCGGTCACCGCCGTACGCGAGCTCACCGACGGGTTCGGAGCCGACGTGGTCATCGACGCGGTGGGCACCCCCAAGACCTACGAGCAGGCCTTCTACGCCCGCGACCTGGCCGGGACCGTGGTCCTGGTGGGCGTGCCCACCCCCGAGATGCGGCTGGAGCTGCCGCTGCTGGACGTCTTCGGGCGGGGCGGGGCGCTGAAGTCCTCCTGGTACGGCGACTGCCTGCCCTCGCGGGACTTCCCGATGCTCACCGACCTCTACCTCCAGGGCCGCCTGGACCTGGACGCCTTCGTCTCCGAGACGGTCGGGATCGACGGCGTGGAGGCGGCGTTCGAGCGCATGAACCACGGCGACGTCCTGCGCTCGGTGGTGGTCCTGTGAGCGGCGCGCGCATCGAGCACCTGGTCACCTCCGGCTTGTTCACCCTGGACGGCGGCAGCTGGGAGGTGGACAACAACGTCTGGATCGTGGGTGATGACACCGAGGCGGTCGTCATCGACGCCGCCCACGACGCCGACGCCATCGTGGCGGCGGTGGGCGGGCGCCGCGTGGTGGCGATCGTGTCCACCCACGGGCACGACGACCACATCGACGCCGCCCCCGCCGTGGCCGAGCGCACCGGAGCGCCCGTGCTGCTGCACCCCGACGACCTCATGCTGTGGGAGCGCGCGCACCCCGGCACCCGCCCGGACGGGGAACTGTCCGACGGACAGGTGATCGCGGTGGGCGGGACCGACCTGCGGGTGCTGCACACCCCCGGGCACAGCCCCGGGGCGGTGTGCCTGCACGCGCCCGGCCTGGACGCGGTGTTCTCCGGCGACACGCTCTTCCAGGGCGGGCCGGGCGCGACGGGGCGGTCCTTCTCCGACTTCCCGACGATCGTCGCCTCGATCCGTGACCGGCTGTTGGTGCTGCCGCCGGAGACGGTGGTGCACACGGGCCACGGCCCCTCCACCGCGATCGGTGACGAGGCGCCCCACCTCCAGGAGTGGATCGACCGGGGGCGCTGAGGGGGAGGCGCCGGGCGGCCCCTACTCCGGAGGGGACAGGTATCCGCGCTCGTAGGCGCGCACGAGGTTGCGGGGGACGCGGTACTCGCGGCCCCGCAGGTGCACGGTGACGAGGTCGGGGGTCTGCGCCTTCCACTGGGAGCGGCGGGTGCGGGTGTTGGCGCGCGACATCCTGCGCTTGGGGACGGCCATCGTGTGTTCCTCTCCTGGGGACGGGGCACGTGCGCCCCGCCCCGTGGTGTGTTATTTCCGCTGGTAGCGGCGGTTGAAGCGCTCCACCCGGCCCGCGGTGTCCACCACGCGGGCGTTGCCGGTGTAGAACGGGTGGCTGGCGCTGGAGATCTCGACGTCGACGACCGGGTAGGTCCGGCCGTCCTCCCACTCGATCGTCCTGTCGCTGTCCATGGTCGACCGGGTGAGGAAGGCGAAGTCGGCGGCCCGGTCCCGGAAGACGACGTGCCGGTACTCGGGATGGATTCCGTGTCTCATGAGGGCCTCTCGTGGTGTGGTGCTCGGCCGGGGTCAGCGTTCCTCGCGGAACTCGACGTGGCTTTGGATCTTGGGGTCGTACTTGCGCAGGACCAGGCGGTCGGGTGTGTTGCGCCGGTTCTTGCGGGTCACGTAGGTGGTCCCGGTTCCCGCTGTGGACTTGAGCTTGATGATGGGCCGGACGTCGTTGCGTGCCATGCGTGCCTCCTCGGCTGACGGGCTCTGTAACAGCAATGATAACCGTTTTCATTCCCGAGGTGTGCGTCGGCCCGTCCGATCAGGGGAGCGGCGGAGGGCAGGCGGCTCAGACCCCCGCCTTCCGGGGAACGGAGACCGGTTCGGTCACGTCGATGAGCCGTTCGAGGCGGGCGAGGGTCTCGGCGCGGTGGGAGGCGATGAGGACGGTGCCGCGGAAACCCGCGATGACCTCCGAGACCGCCCGCTCGGTGGCGGGGTCGAGGCTGGCCGTGACCTCGTCGACGAGCAGGACCCGCGGTCGACGGACCAGGGCGCGAGCCAGGGCCAGGCGTGCCCGCTGCCCGCCGGAGAGCCGCAGCCCGCCCTCGCCGAGCCCGTCGTCGAGACCGATCCAGTCACCGGCGCCGACGCGTTCGAGCGCTGCGGCCAGCTCGGCGTCCGAGCGGGGCGGGCAGCCGCGCGACAGGTTGTCGCGGACAGTGCCGTGGAAGAGGGTGGCCTCCTGGTCGACCAGGGCGACGGCTCCGCGCAGGCAGGCGTCGTCGAGGTCGGCCACGGAGACGCCGGTGCCGTCCGCCGCGACGAGTTCGACGGCGCCCGACGCGGGATCCCACAACCGGGCCGCCAGGGCGACGACCGTGCTCTTGCCCGACCCGGACGGGCCGACCAGCCCGACGTGCTCGCCGGGTGCGATGTCGGCCGACCAGGAGGTGAGGATCGGCTTTCGGCCCGCGTAGCCGAAGGACACGTTCCGCAGGCGCAGGCCGAGCGGTCCGTCTGGCAGGGGGCGGGGCGCCTCCGGCGGTGCGACCACCGGAGGGCGGCCGATCCCGGCGGAGACACGGTCGGCACTGGCGACCAGCGGATGGAGCCGGGTGAGCGCCGTGGTGGCATCGGCGATCGCGGTTACCCCGGCCAGGGCCAGGGCGATGAGCGCGGGCAGCTCCGCCGGCGAGATCCGTACCGCCGCTTCGTTGGAGAGCACGCCCGCTCCCGTGGCACTGGCGGCGATGACACCGATGACCACCGCGGTGAGGACGAGCTCGCGGACGGCGGTGACCAGTTGCGACAGCATCTCGCCGCGGCGGGCGATCCCGGCGGCGCGTGCGGTGGCGGCACCGGTCTCGGCGACGATCCGGGGGGCGAGCCCGTAGGCGAGCACCTCGCGCAGGGCTCCGAGCGAATCGACGATGCGCGTGGACAGGGCCGACCGCTCGCTCTGCTCCCGCTCACCCAGCCGCCGGGCCGTGTGGGCCCAGCACAGTGCGCTGCTCGCCACGAGCAGGCTGCCGACGACCATGACGGCCCCCGCCTCGGGCAGCAGGAGGAACGCGGTGGCCGAGGAGGCCAGGAACAGGGTGAGCGAGGCGCCGAGCTGGGCGACGGTGTGCGCGTAGAAGAATTCGAGCTTCTCGATGTCGTCCATCGCGACGGCGGCAGCGCGCCCGGAGTGCTCACGTCGGCGCCCGGGGACGCTCCGGGCGTAGGAGTCGAACAGCGCCATCCGCAGCCGTGCCAGCACACGGTAGGCCAGGGCATGTGAGACGTCCATCTCCTGCCAGGTCAGGGCCGTGCGCAGCAGGACGAGCCAGAGGACGAGGGCCCACCAGAGCGGATCGGGCGGCGCCTGGTCGACCACGGCGTGGCCCACCGCCCACGCGGTGAGGACGGTCAGGGCGGCCAGGGCGAGCGAGCTCGCGGTGCCGACGAGGTAGCTCCAGAGCATGCCCCGCCGCTCGGGCCGCAGGACGGGCAGGAGCCCGAGGAAGGCGCGCAGTGCGGAAAGGGTGTTCACGGAATCCTCCTGTCCAGGGCCCCGGAGCCGAGGCGCAGCACGTCGGAGACCCGCGCGAGGCTCTCGGGGCGATGACTGATCATGATGACGACGCGGTCGCGGGCCACCCGGTGCAGCGTCTCGACGACACCGGCCGCGCGGGCGGCGTCCAACGCGCTCGTCGGCTCGTCGACGAGGAGGACGGGGCGCCGCGCGAGCAGCGCGCGGGCCAGGGCCAGGCGTTGGCGCTGCCCTCCCGAGAGACCGGTACCGGCCTCGGCCACCTCGGTGTCGAAACCGTGCGGGAAGCCGTTGATCTCGTCGAGGATCCCGGCCGCGCGGCAGGCCGCGACCAGGTCCGCCTCCGATGCCGCCTCCGGTGCGGCGACCGCGAGGTTGTCCCGGATGGTCCCGGCGAAGAGGATCGGCCTCTGGGAGACCACGGCGATGTCGCTGGGGCGCAGCGGCCGGCCGTCCAGCTCGATACTGCCGGAGTGCGGTGTGAGGAAGCCGAGCAGGAGGTCGAAGAGGGTCGACTTCCCCGTTCCGGAGGCCCCGACGACCGCGCACAGGGAGCCCCTGCGGGCGGTCAGGTCGAGGTCGTGGAGCACGTCCTCGGCCGCTCCGGGGTAGCGGAAGCCCAGCCCCCTCACGCGCAGGACCTCGGCCGTGCGGCCTGCGGCGGGACGGTCGGGACCGGGCCCGGCCGGGCCGGGACCGCATGGTTCGGTGAACGCGCCGATCCGGTCGAGGCCGGGTACCGCCGTGAGCCCGAGGAACCCCGCGTGCCAGTGCCGGGAGAGGTCGCGGATGGGCCGGAACGCCTCGGAGGCGAACAGCAGGACGAGGTAGACCTCGATGGCGGGGCCCTGGCCGGTGGCGGCGTGGGCCGCGGCGACGACGGCGGCGGCGACCACGCCCCCCTGGACGGCGAGGTCGGTGACGGCGGTCTCGGCCAGGGAACCGCGCATGATCCGCTCGGTGGCCCGGCGCAGCGCCTCGGACCGTGCCGCCAGTCGGCGGCGGGTTCCGGACACGTCGCCCAGCGCGCGCAGGGTGGCCATGCCGCGCAGCGATTCGAGCAGGTCGGCGCCGAGCGCCTCGTAGCTGTCCCAGTGGTCGAGGCCGCGCCGGGCCATCATCCGCTTCCACGCCATGGGGCCCAGCAGCGCGAGCACGACCCCGGCGGTCACACACAGCGCCGCCGCGGGTGAGAGCAGGAACAGGCCGGCCACGACCACCGGGCAGGTGATCAGCAACTGCGCGACGGCGGGGATGTACTTGGCGACATAGGCGTCGGTACCGTCGACGCCGTCGCCCAGGGCGGCGCGCATGGAGCCGTCCCGCGCCGCCGTGTCGTGCAGCCGCTCCGGCACGAGCGCCGCGCGCATCGCACGGGTGCGGACCGCCTGCCTGACCTGTCCGCCCAGGCGAGCCGCCACCGAGGTCTGGGCGAGGGAGAGCGCCAGTCTGATCAGCGCGACGCCGATGATCAGGGACAGTGCGGCGACGACCCCCTGGGCCTGGCCGCGCAGGACCGCCGACATCGCCCAGGCGATCGACGCGGCCTGCCCGAGGTGGGTGAGGAAGACCAGCACGAGCAGCGCGACGCTCCACGCCAGGGTCGAGGGGAACCGGGCCGCCTCCCGCCACAGCAGGGGAACGATCATCATGCGGTGGTCTCCTTTGCGGGGTCGTGCTCGCCGGGGAGCATCGCGAGGGCGTGGACGGTCCAGCGGCCGTGCGCGGCGACCAGCCCCGACACGGGACGGCAGCGCCATCTCCGGGAGAGCGCTCCCGCGTAGCAGAGGCCGGCCGCGGACCTGTGGGCCCGCCACAGGGTCGCGGCGACCTCCGCGGCGGGGGCGTCCACGGCCACGGACCACGCCTCCAGATGGTGGGCGCCGAGCACCCACCGCTGCCCGGACGCCGCCGCGACCTCCGCGGTCCGCGGTGCGGGCGCGCGCACGCCGCTTTCGAACTCGGCGATCGCCGGGGAGCGCCGCGCGGCCAGGGCGCGGCGGCGTGCGGGGTCGACCGCCCAGTCCCCGGGCAGTTCGACGGCGGCCAACGGGATCTCCGGAGCGAGCCCGCGCGCGAGCCACCGCCCGTGCTCGGACGCGAGCGGTACGCCGAGCAGGTCGCGCAGCCACCGGCTCGGACCCAGCCGCACCGCGACGGGCGCGGCCGTGCACAGGAACTCGGCGGCGGCCAGTGCGTAGGCGGTGTCGGCGATCCACAGCGGCCAGGCCCGGTGCCGGTACCGGCCGAAGCTGCGGCCGGGCTGCACGGTCAGCACCAGGTGGGTGCCCCGGGTGTCGGCTCCGGGGGGCCAGCCCGCTTCCTGGTCGCGCCTCTCGTCGCGCCGGAACAGCGTGCCGTGCTCCGTGTCGTGGACGTAGCGCCCCGCCTCCAGTGCGCCTTCGCCGGTGCCGACGACCAGGTGGGTGTGGACCGGGTAGGCCGCCCCTGCGGAGGGTACCGGGCGCTTGTGGACGCGGGTCACCGTCCCGTCGGGCAGGCGGTGGCGGCCCGCGCTCCGCCACAGGCCGTCGAGCAGGCCGCCTTCGCGTTCCGGGGCGGCGACGGGTTCGGCGCCGGCCAGGTACCAGGGGTTGGCGCGCGGGCCGGGCGGGCACGGCGGCCCCGGGGCCTCGGGGGCGAACGCGCGTGCCAGCACGGGCGGCAGTGGGCCGGTCTCCGCGCCGTGGGGCGTCGGAGCCGGTCGGGTGGTGCGGGACATCGGGGCCTCACATGTGCGGGGGCGGGATCAGGGAGACCTCGTCCGGGTGTCCGTGCCAGGAGGCGCGCCACCCGCGTTCGAGGGCCGCGTCCCCGAAGCGCGGCATGCCGAGGTAGGTGAAGGCGGCGGGGGCGTTGGGGACGAGTCCCGTGACGAAGCTGCGCACCACCCGCAGCGGCGTGCGGCGGACGTCGGACGTGGTCAGGTCCCGGGTGATGACACGGTGTCCGCGTTCGGACAGCCGCTGGTAGACCTCGTCCATGGACACGGCCGACAGCGCGGAGATCGGACGCGTCCCCAGCGCGGGCTCGGTGAAGCGCCTGGCCTCGGTGTGGACGCGCGGGTCGAGCCAGAGCTGGACGTGGGCGCCCAGGTCGATGATGCGCTCGCACTGGCCCCCGGCGGCGTCGAGGTAGGTGGCGTCGGCACGGAAGTCGAGGTAGAGGCCCCGGGCCATCAGGCCCTGTTCGACCGCGCGGAAGACCCACCCGTCGGCACTGGTGCAGCCCTGGGTGTAGACCCACGTGTGGACGGCCTCCAGGACGGCCTTGTGCGCGGCCCGCACCGGGTCGAGCGCGGCGGAGAACCCGGCGGCGTACAGGCCACGCTCCCCGTCGTAGGCCAGGGCCGCCACGGCCGGGGCGAACTCCGAGGGCATGGCCACCAACCACACCTTCAGCGCGCTGTCGCGGAGGTGGTCCGACAATCCGGGGACACTGGCGGGGTCGATGCCGAAGGTGGGCCCGTCCAGGTGCCACCACAGTTCGAGGGCGTCGCGCTCGACGACCTCCATCACCCCCCGGTCCCTCGCGTCGTCGACCCCCTGCCCAGTGGCGATACCGGCGTAGTTCAGGTGGTGGACGCGCGGCAGGTGGCGGAAACGGGACTGCCGCCAGTTGAGGTGGATCAGCGAGTCGGGCATCCAGACCTCGGTGCCGTCGAGGTGCTCGCAGCGTGCCCAGAGGGTGGGCGTGTCCTCGGTGAGCCTCGCGTAGGGGAAGCCGTCCCGGTCGTACTGCCACGGGGCAAACACGGGAAGGTCGCCCGGGTCGATCGGGGGGACGTCCGCGGCGAGGAGCTCGGCGCGGGAGCCGACACGCAGCTCACCGGGGGGCAGGTCGGCGGGAAGCCAGTTCCCGCAGTAGCGCTCGACCCCCTCGGCGATCGCCGCGATCCTGGCCTGCCCGACGTCGTCGAACGTCGTTCCCAGCGAGACGCGGTCGGCCGGCCACTCGCCGAGCCGACGGGCGTCGGCGACGGACGCGGTCAGCCCCTTGTAGGAGGAGGGTGCACCGGCAGGGTGGGGCACGGCCCGCACGGAGCGGATGATCCCGCATTCGGGATCGACCAGGGACTCCACCGGCAGGGGGCGCTCGTCCGCCACCGGTGCGGCGGGGGAGGCCTGTTCGGGGGGGCGTCCGGTACTGAGGAGGGTCAAGGCGAGGTCCTTTCATGGCACCAGGCCCCCGACACGGGATCGAGGAGCGAGCGGGTGCGGGAGGCCGCCGCGGACGCCAGGACTCCGGTCCACGCCGCGGCGGTGCCGGGCATTCCCTGGGCCCGCAGCCAGGGGTCGATGATGTGGCTCAGCCCGCCGGCGGAGGTGATCCGCGAGCGCAGGGCCTCGTCGGTGACGCCGCCGACGAGGCGGTGCCCCCACGGGCCGCTGGCGAAGTGGACCGGGGCGCTCCAGGCGCGCGCGAGCCGACGGGCGTCGTGGTCGAAGAAGTCGTCGTCGCCGCTGATGACCAGCAGGGGCGTGTCCAGGTGTCCGTAGCGCGCCGACAGGTCGACCCGCTCGGCGCTCCACAGCCGACGCCAGTCGGCCAGCGCCGCGGGGGCCCAGTCCCAGTTCCGGGCGGCCTCGACGAACCCCTGCTCCCGGGCCTGCGCGGTGCGGCGGTCGAGTTCGGCCGTCGGCAGCGGGGGGAGTGAGCGCCGGTGGCGCCCGTGCTCGTGCCACCACCCGATCCGGTGCGTGATCCACGGAGCGCCGTCGGCGTCCCACGCGGTCTCCGCCGGCCCGAGCGCGGGGACGAGGGTGATGACCGCCGCGACCGGGGCCGCGCTGGCGAACGCCGCGCCGCGGGCGGCTTCGAGAGCCGTGTGGGCCGCGTAGGAGGCGCCGAAGAGGACCAGCGGCAGGCCCGGGTACTCCGAGGACAGCCGGGCGAGGACCTGCGCGCCGTCGCCGCCCTCACTGGTGTAGGGGGACCAGTCGCCGGTGGACCGGTACCGCCCGCGCACGTCCTGGACCAGGCAGTGGTACCCCCGTGCGTTCCATGAGCGCGCGATGGGCTCGTGCTGCTCGGCGTCGTAGGGGGTGCGGATCACCACGAGCCCCCCGGGGTGCTCGCACTCCCACATCAGCCCGCCCAGGACGGTGCCGTCGCGCAGCCCGCAGAGGTGTTCGCGCCCCGGCTCCGCCGTCATGCCCGCCGCCTCGCCGCGCGGTCGAGAGGGGGCGGCGGGTCGTAGGCCAGGACCGTGTGCTCGCTGACCGCGCCCGAGGCCGGGACCAGTTTCCACAGCGTGGTGCGGTAGCCCTCCAGCGCGGTGTCCTCCCGGGCCCAGGTGAGGGCCACCGTGAGCAGTCGGCCGACGAGCAGGGTGCGCGCGGCCGGTGAGGGTGGCGCGTCGGGTGCGGCCGCGCGTCGCCAGGCGTCGGTCTCACGGGGGGTGGGGCTCGCCGCCAGGCGGCGCCGGAGCACCTGGTCGGATCCGGGGTCGTCCGGGGTGAGGCAGATGGGGTCGACGAAGCAGTTCTCCCCCTCGCGGTAGGCGCGCAGCCAGGCGGTGCCGCGGCGCGGCAGCCGGTCGATCCGGTCCCATCCGCCGCGTTCGGCGGGGGAGTCGGCGTAGGCGATCACCAGGTGCCAGGGCGGGGTGCTCTCCCCGTCGGCGACGCCGGCTTCCGCGCCGTCGACCGCGGCGATCAGGGCGGCAACGTCGTCGTAGCGGCTGACGGAGACCCGCCACTCAGACAGCGCTTCGGCCACCGCGTCGACGATCGGGCCCGCGCCGACCAGGGCGACCGCGCGCCGCGCCTCGGGCCAGCGGTGGCTCGCCTCGTCGTCCTCGCGCGCGGCCATCACCGCTTGGAGCCTGTCGGCGTAGGCGACGGCGTCCTCGTCGGCGTTCGAGCCGCCGCTCAGGGCGTCCGGCAGGCCGGGCGGGGGGGACTGCAGACGCAGGAAGCGCCCCGCGGAGGTGCGCACGACCGCCGTGTCCCCGCCGTCGATGAGCACGTCCGCACTGGTTCCCGGCAGACGTGCGATGAATGGTTCCCAGGCCATGGCCGACCTCTCCACGTGGCCCCGGCCGGGCGGGCCCGTGCCGCCCGGCCGGGTGTCGATTCAGACGGGTTGCGTCGTCAGCGACGGTCTTAGTCGAAGGGGTTCTCGACGAGGGCGTTCGAGTGGGTCGAGGACAGGTGCGCGAGCTGCTCGGGCTCCTCGATCTCGACGATGATGTCCTGGTCCATGGCGGACTCCTCTCTGCAAGGGAGACGCATCGTTGTGTCCCGATGCGTGTTCGTGGGGTGACGAACAGGATCACCATATTGATAACGGTTATCGTTTGCAATAGGTTTGCCGCATGATTCCCCAGAACCTCCTCGTGGCCGACTACCGGGCGGGCCGCACCTACACCGTCGGCGGCGACGGCACGGCGGACCCCCTCGGCCGCGCTGTCCTGGCCGAACACGCGGGGGTCCTCACGCTGCCCCGCCCGGGAGCGGAGGCCCCGGGAAGGGCCTTCGTCGACGACCGCTCCGGCGAACTCGTCGTCTCCGAACCCTCGGGGGAGCGGCGCTTCCCGGTGGCGATCCCCGGCGAGCACCTCGCCTGCGACCCCTCGGGCCGCTACGTGGTGGTGACGACCGGCCTGGGCGCCAACCCGGAGGCCTGGAGCGACGTGGTCACCCTGGTCGACCTGGAACGGGGCGCGTCGGTGCGGTTCCGTTCCCGGGTCGGTGAACCCGGGGCGATGGTCGTCCCGGACCAGTCCGGCGGCGAGCCCGCGGTCGTGCTGCGCCACAGGGAACCCGGGGCCGTCGAGGCGTTCCCGCTCGCCCACTGCCTCGACACCCCGCCCCACGTTCCCAGGGTGACCGGTGCGGTCCTGGACGGCATCGCCGACGACGGGCACGGCGACGTCGTCGACCACCGCACCGGCATCGCGGCGACCGCCACCGGCAGGGGGCTGGAGCGCTTCGTCGTCGACGGCGGGGTTCCGCGCGCGCTGGGCGCCGTGGACTGGCCGGTCCCCGGACGCGCCTACTACCTGCGGCTCGACCCCTCCGCGGGCCGTGCGGTGGGCGTGGTCCGCGGCGGCCCGGCCTCACCCCGGTCCTGGACCGAGTGGAGCAACCACCTGGCCGACATCGACCTCGCCACCGGGCGGACGCGCTGCCTCCCACTGCCGTCGGGGCTGGCCTTCCGGTTCGCGCTCGGCGGCACCCGGGCCGCCGTCGCCACCATCCACCCCGATGGGGACGAGCTGACCGTCATCGAGCGCGCCGAACCGCGGATGCGCGTGGTGTACCGGACCGCGCTCCCCCCGATGTCGTGCCCGCCCGCCCCCGGGCACCTGCCCTGGGACCCGGTCGGCGACGCCCCCGCGCAGCGGCGGTCGGTGGCCGTCGACCCCGCCGGGACGACGGTCGCTGTCACCCGCGGCGGAGACGGCCAGCTCCACCTGTTCCACGACGGCGGACCCACCACCCTCACCCTGCCCAGCCCTCTCGACGAGGGCGGCTGCCTCCACTGGCCCGGCGGCACCGACACGATCGGTCGGTGAAGCGGTGAACGGACCCCTTCCCCCGCCCGTCCCCTCCCTCGACGCCGCGCTCGCCCGGTGGGAGCACCACGGACGCCCCGGCCTGCCCGAGAACGGGTTCACGCTCGGCCGCCTTCCCGGAAAGCGGCGGCGCGGGATCTACCGGGTGGACACCGGCGCACCGGTACTCGAACCCGAGGGGCACATCCTGCGCATGGACCCCTCCCCGGACGGGCGCCGCATCTGCGTCCAACTGGCCGACCGCGCCGACGAGGACGCCGCGCTGGGCCTGGTCGACACCGCCACGGGCGCCCTGCGGCTCTACCCGGACGTCCGCTGCCGCTACGACCCGGTGCTCTGGCACAGCGACTCCTCCAGGGCCGAGCTCGTCGCCGGACGGTCCGGCGGCCTCGTCGCCCTCGACGCGAGCACCGGGCGGTGCTCCGTCTCGCCCGTGAGCGGGGACGGCCGGACCAGGCTCTTTCCCGGCGGCCCGCGCGGGCTGCTCGCCGAGAGCCGCCCCGGCGGTCCCAGCCGCCTCGTCGACCGGGCCACCGGGGACGAGGTCGCCGTGTTCGCCGCCATCAGACGGGTCCTGCCCCTCGGTGACGACGTCCTCGTCGACGACGGCACCCGCCTGCACGCCCTCGACCCGCACAGCGGTACCGGGAGGTGGCACTGGGAGGACCCGGACCTGCGCGTCACCTCGGTCGCCGCCTGCGGCCCGGACGTCGTGCTCGCGGGCGTGCGCGCCGGCCGCAGCGTCCTGGTGCGACTGGACCGGGGCGCGGTCACGGCCGAGCGGGAGGCCCTCTACCAGGGGGATCCGGCCGTCGTGACGGCGGTGGGCGCCGACGCGGGACGGTTCCACGCCCTCATCGAGGGGCCGGTGCTTCCCCCGAGGGCCGTGCCCGTCGGGGAACTGCTGTCCGACCGGCCCGCCGCGGCACGGGGGAGGGTCTGGGCACGCACCGAGCGGCACACCGTGACCGCCGACGACGGTACGCCCGTACCGGTCGTGGTCACCTCACCGGCGGACGCGGACGGCCCCACTCCGCTCATCCTGACCTGCTACGGCGGTTTCGGGGCAGCGAGCCTGCCGGTGTTCGAGCCGACCGTGCCGGCCTGGATCGAGCACGGGGGACGGTACGCCATCGCGCAGGTCCGGGGCGGCGGGGAGCACGGTGCCGCCTGGCGGCGGGCCGGAGCGGGCGTCCACAAGGCCCGCGGCGTCGACGACCTCGCGGCCGTCGCCCGAGGGCTGGCCGAGTCCGGGCTCACCCGGCCCGGACTGCTCGTCCTGGTCGGCGCCTCCCACGGCGGGGTGTTGGCCGCCAGCGCCGCGCTCGGTTCCCCCGGACTGTGCGCCGGCGTCGCCAGTACGGCCGCGCCACTCGACCTGCTCAACCTTGGGTCCCACCCCCTGGGCGCGCACTGGACCGGTGAGTTCGGCGCCTCGGACACCCCGGAGGGCACGGAGCGCCTGCGCCGGATCTCCCCCCTGCACCGCGCCCAGACCCTCGCCCCCGACACGGTCCCACCCCGATTCCTCGGCACCGTCCTGGCGGAGGACTCCCGGGTGAGTGCCGACGACACCCGGGCGGTCGTCGAGGCGCTCCGAAGATCCGGCGGCGACGCCGAGCTGTGGCGCCTGCCGGACACCGGGCACGGCGGCAACCACCTCGACGGTCTCCACCGACTCGGGGCGACCGTGCTCAGCTTCGCCGCCACCACCGCGTCAGCATCGACCACCCCACGGACCACCTGAGAAGGCACCCCGGACACATGGCACGAACAACCGACGGGGGACGCACACCGGCCCCCCGCCCACCCCTCCCGAGCGGAGCCCGGTCCGAGAAGGGCTCCCGCGAGCGCGCTCCCCGGCGCCGCGGCGCACTCGCCGCCCGGATCCTCGTCCCCGCCCTGGCACTCGTGCTCGTGGCCGTGCTGCTGCTGTCGGCGGCGGTCGGCACGATCGAGGTCTCCCCGGTGGAGGCGCTGCGTATCGTCACCGGCCACCTCGTCCCCGGAATGCCGTGGATGTCGGACGGCTCGCTGACCACGGTCCAGGACAGCGCCGTCTGGCGGTTCCGCCTGCCCCGCGCACTGCTGGCCGCCACCACCGGCGCCGCGCTCGCCCTGGCCGGTGCGCTGATGCAGGCGGTGGTCCACAACTCCCTGGCAGAGCCCTACATCCTCGGCGTCTCCGCGGGCGCCGGGGTAGGCGCGGTGTCGTTCATCGTCCTGGGCCTCGGGGTCGGTTCCCTGGGAGTGGGGGCCTCGGCCTTCGTCGGCGCGCTCCTGGCCACCGCCGCCGTCTACGCCCTGGCCCACAAGAACGGCCGTATCGCACCGCAGCGCCTCATCCTCGCGGGCGTGGCCCTGGGCTCCCTGTTCAGCGCCATCACCAGCTACCTGACGATCACCACCGACGCGCAGAACGTCTTCAGCATCATGTTCTTCCTGCTCGGCTCGGTCTCCGCCGCCACGATGGGGCACCTCGCCCTGCCGGTGGCGGCGCTGTCCGCGGTCGGGCTCTACACGGCGCTGCACGCACGCTCCCTCAACGCCCTCCTCGTCGGTGACGACGCGGCCGCGTCGCTGGGGGTGAACGTCAACCGGCTGCGCAGCGGCGCTCTCGTCGCCGCCGCACTGCTGACCGGGTCGGTCGTCGCGGTCTCCGGCGGGATCGGCTTCGTGGGCCTGATCATCCCCCACATCGCACGCATCGTCGTCGGCTCCGACCACCGCAGGATGCTCCCGGTCGCCCTCCTCGCCGGGGCGGCGTTCCTCGCCACCTGTGACCTGCTGTCCCGGACCCTCGCCGCACCGGCGGAGATCCCGCTGGGCGTGCTCACCGCCCTGGTCGGAGCACCGTTCTTCCTGTGGCTGCTGCGGCGCGACCGGGCCGACAGCGTGGGGGCGGGCCGATGAGGGTGGAGATCGAGGACCTCGGAGCCCGGCGCGGCGGGCGGCCCGTCGTCGCCGGAGTGAACATCTCGGTGCCCTCGGGCACCGTGCTCGGACTGGTCGGCCCCAACGGGAGCGGCAAGTCCACCCTCCTGCGCGTCGTGGCGGGCCTGGGCACCCCCTCGACTGGGCGCGTGCGCCTGGACGGCACCGACATCGCCACCCTGCACCGCAGGGAACTGGCGCGGCGTGTGGCGGTGATGGCGCAGGAGCACAGCGAGGAGTTCGAGATCCCCGTCCTCGACATGGTGCTGCTCGGGCGCATCCCCCACGGCCGCGGATACGGCCGCGACTCCGACCACGACGTCGCCGTGGCCCTGGAGGCCCTCGAACGCACCGGTGCCGACCACCTGGCCCACCGCTCGTTCGCGCAGCTCTCGGGAGGCGAGCGCCAACGCGTGCTCTTCGCCCGCGCGCTCACCCAGGACACCCCCGTGCTCGTCCTCGACGAGCCCACCAACCACCTCGACATCGCCCACCAGCTCGAACTCCTCGACCTGGTCAAGGCCACCGAACGTACCGTCCTGGTCGCCCTGCACGACCTGAACCTGGCCGCGCGCTCCTGTGACGCCATCGGCGTCCTGGCCGGGGGACGTCTGCTCTCGCTCGGCAGCCCGGACGAGGTGCTGCACACCGACCTGATCCGTTCGGTCTTCGGTGTCGATTCGACGGCCGTCGAACATCCGGACTCCGGACGGCGGCACTTCCTCTTCGACGCCCGCAGCCCGCTGGAGCCGAACGGTCACACCCCCCGGAACCAACCCGCCTCACACACATAGAGAGATCACGAGACCATGACGTACACGGAGAACCAGACCGAGTCCCGGCGCCCCCGAGCCCGCGGCCTCACGACCGCAAGCGCGGTGTCCGCGGCGGCGGTGCTGGCACTGGCGGGCTGCGGCACCGCTGTCACACCCGAGGAGACGAGCACCGCCGACGTCTCCGCGGGGGCCGTGACCGTCACCAACTGCGGACGGGAACTGACCTTCGACACGGCTCCCGCGAGCGTCGTCGGGATGATGCCCTCACAGACCGAGCTGCTCATCCGCCTCGGTGTAGTGGAGTCCATGGCCGCCCAGGCCCAGACCGAGGTCTCGGAGCTGCCCGACGACATCGCCGACCAGGCCGCCGGTCTTCCGGTGCTCAGCACCGACGCTCCGCCCGCCCGCGAGGACCTGCTCGCCGTCGCCCCCGACCTGGTCGTCGCACCGACGGAGTACGAGTTCACGGCGGAGCAGGGCTTCGCCAGCATCGAGCAGCTCGGGGAGAACGGCGCCCAGGCCTACGTCGCGACCGGCGGCTGCGCCGACCGCCGCAACACCGCGGAGGTCACCGACGTCCTGACCGACATCGCCGACCTCGGCGCGATCATGCGCGTCCCGGAGGCGGCCGACGAACTCACGGCGCAGGCCGAGGCACGGCTGTCCGCCGTGGCGGACGCGATCAGCGGTTCCCCGCGTCCCACCGTCGCCCAGGTCTACGTCGAGGGCGAGTCGCTGTCGGCGATCGGGGCCGGGGTCGAGGCCGACATCATCGCGACGGCCGGGGGCGACAACGTCTTCGACCCCGACGCCCCCGAGTTCGCCGACTTCTTCGCGGCCCAGATCAACCCCGAGGAGATCATCGCCCGCAGCCCCGACGCCATCGTGTTCGGCGTGAGCGGCCCCGAGCACGAGGAGCAGGTCCGGGAGTACCTCCGCAGCACCTTCCCCGAGGTCCCCGCAGTGGAGGACGACCTCCTCGTCGCCGTTCCCGCGAGCGACCTCTTCCCCGGCACCCTGGGGAACATCGACGCGGTGGAGGTGATCGCGCAGGTTCTCTACCCCGACGCCTTCTGACCGCCGCACACCGTGTACGGCGGCCTCTCGGCCCGGTCGCCGATGCAGTGATCTCCAACGGGAGGCCGTCGGCGCCCCCGGCCCGCCTCAGGCGCCGGGGATGCCGACGGCGCGCGCGGTCAGGCGCGCCTGGTGGTCCAGGTGTGCCGCGCGGGCCTCGACGACCCGGTCGTACTGGCCGAAGAGTTCGAAGCTGACCGTCCCGAACAGGGCGGTCCACGCGTCGATGACGCCGAGCGCCGTCTCCGGCGGGGAGCCGGTGAGCACCTCGGCCTGTTCGGGATCGGTGTCGGCGGACATCCGCGCGATCAGGGCCTCGACGTCGGCCCGCACGGCCGCCGGGGCGGGCGGGAGGCCGGAGGGCACCAGCCCCGGCCCCCGCGAGGCGTCGAAGGCGATGCGCGCCAGCAGCAGGACCACCTGGGTGGCCGGTTCGGTGGTGTCCTGCGGCGCGGCGTACCCCGGGACCGGTGAGCCGTAGATGAGCGCGTACTCGTGCGGGTGCTCCAGCGCCCAGCCCCGCACCCCCCGGAAGACGGCGGTCCACCGCCTGGCGAGGTCGTCGCGGCCGACGGCGGCCTCGGCCTCGCGGGCCGCGTCCCCCACCCCCTCGTAGGCGGCGACGATGAGCGCCGTCAGCAGCGCGTCCCGGTTGGGGAAGTAGCGGTAGACCGCCGACGGGGCGATGCCGAGCTCCCGGGTGACGGCGCGCACGGACAACCCGGCGGCGCCGTGCTCGGCGAGGTGCCGCCGGGCTACCTCGGTGATCTCGGCGGCGAACTCGGCGCGGACGCGGTCTCGGATACCAGCCATACGGCGAGTCTGCCATGGGAAGAACGGTGATTTCAAAAGAGAACAGTGTTCTTGGCCGGATCGCCCGAAGGTGGAACAGTGATCACAGAAGAGATCAGTGTTCTCGATTTTTTGGGAAAGGTCGCGCCATGCCCCTCCACACCATCGTCGGCGCCGGACCGCTCGGTACCGCGCTCGCCCGCCTGCTCGCCGAGTCGGGGGAGGAGGTCCGCGTCGTCACCCGCTCCGGCGGCGGTCCCCGGCACCCCCGAATCGAGCGGGTGCGGGCCGACGCCTCCGGCCCCGCCGCGCTCACCCGGGCTGCGAGCGGCGCCGCGGCCCTCTACAACTGCGCGAACCCGCCCTCCTACACCCAGTGGGAGAGGGACTGGCCGCCGCTGGCCGCATCCCTGCTCCACGCCGCCGAGGAGACCGGCGCGGTGCTGGTCGTCGCGGGGAACCTCTACGGGTACGGGCCGGTCGACGGCCCGATGCACCGCGACCTCCCGCTCGCCGCCACCGACCACAAGGGCCGCCTGCGGGCACGTATGTGGCAGGAGGCGCTGGACCGTCACGAGGCGGGTGCGATCCGGGCGGTGGAGGTGCGCTCCTCCGACTACATCGGCGCGGTGGCCCCGCTCAGCAGCTATGTCGTCTTCTACGCCGAACAGGCGTTCCAGGGCCGGACGGTACGCACCTTCGGCCGCTGGGACCTGCCGCACACCGTCACCTACGTCCCCGACGTCGCCCGCACGCTCGCCGCGGCGGCCACCGACGAGCGGGCGTGGGGCCGGGCCTGGCACGTGCCCTCGCCGCCGGCGCTCACCGTGCGCGCGATGGTGGCGGACCTGGTCCGGGAGGGCGGGGCGCGCGGCCCGCGTGTGCGGAGGTTCCCCCGACCGCTGCTCAGAGCGGCCCTCCCGTTCTCCCCGTTCCTGCGGGAGATGGGGGAACTGCTGTACCAGTGGGACCGCCCCTACCTCCTCGACGCGGGCGTGACCACCGAGACCTTCGGTATCGAGGCCACACCGTGGGAGGAGATCGTGCGCGAGACCGCCCGTTGGATCCGGGACGGCGCCCGCACCCCCTGACAGCCGCGGACGACCCGGCGAGGGGGCCGCAGGCCCCCGAGCAGGGTCGTCCAGAGTCCGGGGGTCTGGGGGTCTGGGGGTCTGGGGGTGTCCCCCAGGGAAATGACGAGGCGGCCCGGTGAGCGCGTTCACGCGCGAACAGGGCCGCCTCGGAGTCGAGTGGGCGATACAGGATTCGAACCTGTGACCTCTACCGTGTCAAGGTAGCGCTCTAACCAACTGAGCTAACCGCCCCGAGGGAAAACAGGGAGGTGGAGACGGGATTTGAACCCGTGTAGACGGCTTTGCAGGCCGCTGCCTCGCCTCTCGGCCACTCCACCGAGCACACGTGGGACGTGATGACGCCCCGCGCCTCCTCCGAGCGGACGACGGGATTCGAACCCGCGACCCTCACCTTGGCAAGGTGATGCTCTACCAGCTGAGCCACGTCCGCGCCGCTCGGCCCGGGTCCCTCCTGCGTGACCCTGCCGTGCCGCTGGTAAGAACTCTAGCGGAAAGCCCGCAGACCGCAAATCGAAATCGGGACCGCCTCGCCGGGCCCGGCGCGATGGGGGGTGGCGGGGCCGCCCGGGGACAATGGAGCCAGGCGTAAGACGAGGGGAGAGCGGGATGGGCCGAACGTGGGCGGAGGCGCGCGCGGTCGCGCGCCGACTCGGTGAGGAGTGTGCCCCCGTGCCCCGGGACGTGCCGCTGGGGCGGGCGCTGGGGGCCGTCCTCGGCGCTGACCTGCGTGCCCTGGTGGGCCTTCCGGCCTTCGACGCCGCCGCCATGGACGGGTACGCGGTGGCGGGCGCGGGCCCGTGGCGGTTGGTGGGCGCCCATCTGGCCGGCGCTTCGGCCGTCCGTTCGGGGCTGCGCCCGGGGGAGGCGGTGGAGATCGCCACGGGCGCGCGTGTGCCCAAGGGGGCGGAGGCGGTCCTGCCCTACGAGCACGCGACCACCGGATCCGGGGGTGTGGAAGGACACATCGACGCGGGGCGGCACGTGCGCTGGGAGGGCGAGGAGACCGCGCCGGGGGAGACGGTGCTCGCGCGGGGCGCCGAGGTCACGCCCGCCGCGCTCGGCCTGGCCGCGAGCCTGGGCCACGAGTCCTTGCCGGTGGTGCGCCCCCGGGTGGACGTGGTCGTCACCGGGGACGAGGTCGCCCGGAGCGGGCTGCCGGGTGAGGGCACCGTCCGCGACGCCATCGGTCCGATGCTGCCCGGCATCGTGGTCTGGGCGGGCGCGGAGGTGGGGCGGGTCCGCCATCTGGGCGACGATCGCCGCATGCTCCGGGAGTGCGTCACCGGTGCCGCCGCCGACGTGGTCGCGGTGTGCGGTTCCTCCTCCAAGGGGCCCGCCGACCACTTCCGCGCGGTCCTGGAGGAGATCGGGGCCGACACCGTCGTGGACGGCGTCGCCTGCCGTCCGGGCCATCCCCAGGTCCTGGCATCGGCCGGCCCCACCCTTCTGGTGGGTCTGCCGGGGAACCCGGGGGCCGCCCTGGTGGCCGCGCTCACCCTCCTGGTCCCGCTGCTCACCGGCATGGCCGGACGCCCGGATCCGGCACGGGTCCCGGAGCGGGTGCCCCTGGCGGGGGACGTGCGCGCCCACCACCGGGACACCCGCCTGGTCGCCGTGCGGGTGGGGGCCGACGGCGCCCGGCCGGTGGGCCGGGACCGGCCGGGCAGCCTGCGCGAACCGGCGCGGGCCGACGCCTACGCGGTGGTGCCGCCCGGCTGGGACGGCTCCGAGGTGGAGCTGGTCCGGCTGTCCTGACCGGGGGCCTCCGCGGCGGGGCCCGCCTGGCCGCGCAGCAGCAGCCACGCCTGCACGGCGGCGACCAGCACCATCACCGCCGCGATGGCGCTGGTGATGTGCATTCCGCTGGTGAACGCGGACTGCGCCGCCGCCATGAGGTCGGCGCCCGCCGTGCCGCCCAGCTCCGCGGAGGTCTGGGCGGCACCGCCCAGCGTCTCCCGGGCGCTCTCCACCGCGCTCTGGGGTACGCCGTCGACGGCGGTCAGGTCGGCGCGGTAGGACGCGGTCAGCACACTGCCCAGCACGGCTACGCCGAGGGCCCCGCCCAGTTCGTAGGCGGTCTCGGAGATGGCCGAGGCCGCGCCGGCGCGCTCCGGCGGGGCCGCCGACATGATCGCGCCGTTGGTGAGGGTCTCGGCCAGGCCCGAGCCCAGGGCGACCAGCGCGAACCCCGTCGCCACGATGAGCGCCCCGGTGGCGGGGGCGCCGGGGGAGGCCAGCACCAGCAGGGCGAACCCGGAGGAGGTCACGGCCAGGGAGCCGCCGACCACGGCGGCCAGGCTGAGCCGCCGGGACAGGCGGACCGCGACGAAGCTGGCCACCACCGAGACCACCAGTCCGGGCACCAGCACGAACCCGGCGCGCATGGGCGAGATGTCCAGGACCAGTTGCAGGTACTGCGTCAGGAAGAACAACGACGCGACCAGGGAGAACACCATCACCAGGTTGGTGGCCACGGTCACGCTGAAGGCGCGGGAGCGGAACAGGTCCACGTCGATCAGCGGGTCGGGCAGGGCCCGCTGCCGCCGGACGAACACCGCTCCCGCGATCAGCCCGGCCGCGAGCAGGCCGAACGCGGTCAGGGAGGGGCCGTGCGCGGCCAGCTCCTTGACCGCGTAGACGGCGGGCAGCATGGTCGCCAGCGACAGCACGACGCTGAGCGGGTCCATCCGGCCGGGGGAGGGGTCGCGGGACTCGCGCACCAGCAGCGGCAGGGCCACCAGGAGCACGGCCATCACGGGCAGGTTGACGAGGAAGACCGATCCCCAGGAGAAGTGTTCGAGCAGCCAGCCGCCCAGGATCGGGCCGAGCGCGGCCCCGGCGGAGAAGCCGGAGGCCCAGACGGCGATGGCCAGCAGGCGCTGGCGGTCGTCGAGGAAGGTGTTGCGCAGCAGTGACAGGGTCGAGGGCATCAGGGAGGCGCCCGCGACGCCGAGCAGCGCCCGGGCGATGATGAGCACCTCGGCGCTGGGAGCGAACGCCGCCACCAGCGAAGCGGTGCCGAAGGCGGCGGAGCCCACCATGAGCAGTCGGCGGCGGCCGATGCGGTCGCCCAGCGCCCCCATGGTGACCAGCAGCCCGGCCAGGACGAAGCCGTAGACGTCGACGATCCACAGCAGTTGCCCGGACGTGGGGTCGAGGTCCTCGCTCAGTGCGGGTACGGCGAACCCGAGCACGGTCATGTCGACCGAGATCAGGACGACGGGCAGGACCAGGACGGCGAGCGCGGTCCACTCGCGGGGGCCCGCGAGCGTGTTGGCGGAACTCATCTTTCCTCGTGACTTTCGAAGCGGTGTCTGCGCGGGCGGCGCCGTGGTGGCGCGGGCCGCGGGGACGGCGGTCGACCGGGAGACCCCGGGACCCTAGTGAACCGTCCAGACGGTACAGTACCGTCCGGCCGGTAAAGTCGCAATCGTGAGTACATCCAGCACCCGGGACCGGATCCTCGACGCCCTCCAGGACATCCTCATCCACCAGGGCTACTCCGGAGTCACCCTGGAGGCGGTCGCCCACGCCGCCGCCGTCTCCAAGGGCGGCCTGCTCTATCACTTCCCGTCCAAGAAGGCGCTGTTCACCGGCTTGATCGACCGTCTGGGCGCACTCGCCGAGGACCAGTTCGAGGAGGCCCTCACCGGGGGCGAGGGCGTGGTACGGGTGTTCCTGCGCACGTCACTGCCGAGCAGCTCCGAGGAGCGTGAGCTGTACTGGGCGGTCATCGCCTCCCTGCGCAGTCAGGAGGAGCTCTCGGAGGAGGCCGGCGCGCTCGTGCGGCACCTCTTCGAGCACTGGGGCGCACTGCTCAGGGAGGAGCTCACCGACCCGGTGCTCGCCGAGATCATCCTCCGGGCGGGCGACGGGCTCTACCTGGCGTCGATCGCCGGACTGTCCCAGCCCGAGCCGGAGATGCTCCAGCGGATGTGCGACCGCCTCATCGAGGAGTCCGACCGGGTGCGTCGCCCGCGCGTGTCCACGGCACGGTCCAGGGAATGACCAGGAATACGGGTGTATGTCTCACCATTCGGTGACGTCCCGGCACTGGTCCGTGGGTTCCCGGTCATGGTTTGGCCGTCGGTAACTTCATCGCCGCTTCCCGGCCCCGGGAGCGTTGGATATCCGCCCGCCTGGCACGGTGGGGTGTGTACCACTCAGGACGTGGGGGTGGGCCGTATCGACCTCGGCACCGTGTTCCGCGACACTGGATGTCACCCCGCCGGGGTGTCCGCGGGGTGAGGACACGCACATGGGAAGGCGGAGCGGATGCTCAGGCTCACCAACCAGGTACGGCCGTACGCCTGGGGTGCCCGGACCGCGATCCCCAGGCTCCTGGGTGCCGAGCCAGACGGCACCCCCCAGGCCGAACTGTGGCTGGGAGCCCACCACGGCGCGCCCAGCACCGTGCACCCGGACGGGGGGCCCGTCCCCCTGCCCCGGTTCATCGCCGACGACCCCCACGGCGTACTCGGCCCCCGCACCGTCGAACGCTTCGGCGCCCGGCTCCCCTTCCTGCTGAAGTTCCTGGCCGCCGACGCGCCCCTGTCGCTCCAGGTGCACCCGGACACCGCCCGCGCCCGCTCGGGGTTCGAGGCCGAGGAACGGGCGGGCATCCCCGTCGGCGCCCCGCACCGCAACTACCGCGACCCCCACCACAAGCCCGAACTCCTCCTGGCCCTGGATCCCTTCGAGGCGCTGTGCGGGTTCCGCGAGCCCGCCGCGGCCCGGCGGGACCTGGAGGGCCTGGACGGCGAGCTGGCCGGACTGTTGAGAGGGGACCTGGCGGCGTCCGACACCCACGAGGCCCTGCGCTCGGCGCTGACCCGCCTGCTCAGACTGCCCGCGCCGGAGCGCGGACGACTGCTCGCCGAGTTCGTCGCCGAGTGGTCGGCCTGCGGTGGGCGCGGCGCGCACACGGGCATCGTCACCGACCTGGCCGACCGCTACCCCGGCGACCCGGGCGCCGTGGCGGCCCTGCTGCTCAACCGGGTCACCCTCCGGCCCGGCCAGGCCCTGTTCCTGCCGGCGGGCAACCTGCACGCCTACCTGCGCGGAACGGCCGTCGAGGTCATGGCCAGTTCCGACAACGTGCTCCGTGCCGGGCTCACCCACAAGCACGTGGACGTGCCCGAACTGCTGGACGTGGTGGACTTCTCGGTCCTGCCGGTCCCCTACACCGGCCCCCGCCGTCTGGACGGGCGCCGTGAGTTCCGCCCGGAGGCGCCCGAGTTCACGCTCCATGAGATCGGGCCCGGGCGCGTCGCCGCGTACCTGCCGGGGGAGGGGCCCTCGGTGGTGCTGGCCCTGGACGGCCGGGTGGAGTTGGTCGCCGAGGTCGGCCACGGCCTCACCCTGGTGCGCGGGGAGTCGGTGTTCATCCCCGCCGGCAGCGGACCGGTCAAGGTCGAGGGGCGCGGCCACGTGGTGGCGGCGACCGTCGGCGCCCTGTGAGAGGACCGTTCCGCGACGGGGGCGCGGCCCCTCCGGGGACTCTCCGCGCCACGGGCCGTTCCGGGCGCCGATACGCTGGCCCTTCGACGAAGCTCCGACAACACGAGGGGAACCACCATGGCCCTTGAGCGTCCCGAGATCGACTTCCCGGGCGGCCCGCCGCCGGCGGACCTGGAGGTCACCGACATCACCATCGGGGAGGGCGCCCAGGCCGGGCACGGCAGCAACGTCGGCGTCCACTACGTCGGGGTCTCCCACTCCACCGGTGAGGAGTTCGACGCCAGTTGGAATCGCGGCACCCCGCTGAACTTCCGCCTGGGCGCGGGCATGGTCATCCCGGGCTGGGACCAGGGGGTCATGGGTATGCGCGTGGGTGGCCGCCGCAAGCTGGTCATACCGCCGCACCTGGCCTACGGCGACCAGAGCCCGACACCGGCCATCAAGCCGGGGGAGACCCTGGTGTTCGTCGTCGACCTGGTCGACGTCGCCTGACACCGGGGCCGCATGTGACGGGGCCCGTGTCGCGCTCCCTGGCGCGCGGCACGGGCCCCGTTCTCGTTCCCGCTCCTAACTCAGGGTTGCGCCCACCTTCACGTGGCCCTTGAGCAGGTCGCGGGCGATCGTGCGGCGCTGGATCTCGTCGGTGCCCTCGAAGATGCGCAGCAGCCGCAGGTCGCGGTACCAGCGTTCGATCGGCAGTTCACGGGTGTAGCCCATGCCGCCGTGGATCTGCATGACGCGGTCGACGATCTCGTTGGCCTTGACGCCGCCGAAGAGTTTGGCGATCGACTGGGCGTGCCGGGAGTCCATCCCCTGGGAGACCTGCCAGGCGGCGTGCAGCACCAGCAGGCGCAGCGCCTCGACGTCGGTCTGGGAGTCGGCGATCATCCACTGGATGGCCTGGCGTTCGGCGATCGGTTCGCCGAAGGTCTCACGGGTCCGGGAGTAATCGATCGCCATGCCGAGCAGCCGCTCGCAGCCGCCCAGGGCACGGGCGGGCAGCATGTAGCGGCCCTTGCCGATCCACTGCATGGCCAGCGCGAAGCCCTGGCCCTCCTCGCCGAGGATGTTCTCGTGCGGTACGCGCACGTCCTGGAAGACCAGGGACGCGGGGCGGCGCTCGCCCATGGTGTCGATGGGCTCGGAGGTCCAGCCCATGTCGCGGTCGACCAGGAAGCAGGTCACGCCCCCGTTGGCGCCCTTCTCCTGGTCGGTGACGGCGAAGACCATGGTGAAGTCGGCCTGCTCGCCGCCGGTGATGAAGGTCTTCTCGCCGTTGATGACCCACTCGTCGCCGTCGCGGACCGCGCGGGTGCGGATGGCCTTGGCGTCCGACCCGGCACCGGGCTCGGTGATGGCGAAGCAGGAGTGGCGGTCACCGTTGATGGTGGGGAGCAGGTACCGCTCCTTCTGCTCCTCGTTGGCGTGGAAGAGGATGTTGTCGGCGCTGCCGCCGAACCTGAAACTGGCGAAGGTGCGGCCGAGCTCGGTCTCGATGAGGGCGACGGAGATGGGATCCAGGCCCATGCCGCCGTACTCCTCGGGGGTGTCCACGCCCCAGAAGTCGGACTTGCGGGCCAGTTCACGCAGGCTCTTGGTCTCCTCCGCGGTGAGGCCCGGAACGTGTCCCTCGCGCTCACGGCGCAAGATCTCGTTCTCCAGTGGCATGAGCTCGCGCTCCACGAAGGTCCGCACCCAGTCACGGATGGCGCGCTGCTCGTCGGTCAGCGAGAAATCGATCACGGCTGCTCCCAGTAACCTAACGGTGTTCGGTTATTTGAGGGTACGGTGTCCCCTACCAGGCACGCAAGCCCGCCTCCGCTCGAAAGAGCGGTCCCGACCGTGCGCGAACGTGCGATGATCAGCCCGGAAGGGACGGATCGGACCGTCCGCCGCTGAACCGAGAAGGGAACCCCGTCAGTGGCCCGACCCAGAACGCCGATCCTGAGCAAGCCCGCCATCCGCGCCGCCGCTCTGGCCCTCATCGACCGCGAGGGCCTGGAGTGGCTGTCCATGCGCAAACTCGCCCAGGAACTCGACGTGCAGGCGGCCTCCCTCTACAGCCACTACCGGACCAAGGAGGAGCTGCTCGGCGAGGTGGCCGACGAGGTGACCTCGCGCATCGACGTCTCCGGGTTCGACAGCGGCGACTGGCGTGAGGGGATCGGCTCGTGGGCCCGCTCCTACCGCGCGGCCCTGGCCGAGCACCCCAACCTCGTCCCCGTCGTGGCGGCCGGTCCCGGCCGGCGCGACGAGGCGCTGCGCCGCGCGGACGCCGTCCACGGCGCCCTCGTCCGAGCGGGATGGCCCCCGCGCTACGCCACGATGATCGGCGCCTCGGCCAAGTACCTCGTGGTGGGTGCCGCCACCCAGTCCTTCGCGCGCGGTTTCGCCGACGACGTGTGGGTCTACCGCGACCGCTACCCCAACCTGTCCCAGGCGCACAGGCTGTCCGAGCACGCCGCTGAGATCGACCAGGCCAGCTTCGACCTGGCCCTGGAGGCCTTCCTGGACGGGCTCGCCCGCGTCTTCGAGCGGGTCCGGGCGGCCACCGCCGGATAGGGGGACGCGCCGCCGGGCGCGGCCCGGGACTGAACCCCGCCCCCGGACACGGCCCCGGGGACGCCGTTGAGGGGGCGCGGCGGGGGTGTCCGTGCCATGGTGGTGTCGAACGGCCACTACGAGGAGTGGCGGCGGACGAAGGGGGACCCATGGCCGAAGCGCGCGTGATCTGGGCCAAGAAGCTTCCCGAGGTGTACGGGAAACTCGACGAGATCGACAAGGTCGTCGCCGACCACCTGGACGGCACGCTCCTGGAACTGCTGAAACTGCGTTCTTCGATCCTCAACGGCTGCGCCTTCTGCGTCGACCTGCACACCGAGAAGGCGCTCAAGGAGGGGGAGAGCCGCCAGCGCCTCTTCCAGGTGGCGACCTGGCACGAGGCGGGCGAGATCTTCACCGGCGCGGAGCGGGCCGTCCTAGCGCTCACCGACGAGATGACGCGGATGGGGGAGGGCGGGGTGAGCGACGAGGTCTACGACGCGGTCGCCGCGCACTTCTCCGACGAGCAGGTCGCCGCGCTGATGGCGGCGATCGCGATGATCAACCTCTACAACAGGCTGGCGGTGGCCTCGCACCTGCGTCCGCGCAAGCACTGAGCCCGCGAAGCGTCGGTGCCCGGCCGGAGGGCGGCCCCGGCCGGGCACCGACGCGGCGACCGGTCAGCCGGTCGGCTGCTCGTGCTCGCGGGTCTCGCCCCCGGCCTTCTCCGCGGCGTGGCGCGCCTTCTCCGTGCGCGCCTTCTCCTCGCGGGGCTTCTCGTGGGCGGCCCGGTAGCCGGCCCGGTAGGAGGCCTCCGCCTCCCGGGCCTCCTGCTCCCTCAGCTCCGCCTTGGACGGCCAGCCCGCTGTCATGCCGTAGATCACCAGGACGTTGACGGCGATCACCACCAGCGACCACAGCGGCATGGCGAACAGGAAGACCAGTTGGGCGATGATGTTCAACGCGGCGAGCACCACGCCGAACACCCGGGCCCACGTGCTGCCCGACAGTACGGAGAAGCCCGCGATGACCAGGACCGCCCCCCACAGGGCCAGCAGGGCGCCCCACGCCCCGTACTCCAGGAAGAGCATGTTCGCCTCGGTGGCGATGTAGAACTCCGGAGTCACGAGGGCGACGAGCCCCTGGCCGATGTTGATGACGCCGATGACGATCAGCAGTGTCGCGACGAAGAACTGCCAACCGTTCGCTGATGTCTTGCGCATGGTGTCGTGCCCCCTAGCGGCCGCCCGGGCCGGACCCTCACCGGTCCGGGACCGTGGGCGGAACCTCGGATGTCACAGTGCGGACGCGCGGATACGCGCACCGTTGCGTTCATCATCCGACAACGGTGGTCAGCGCTCTCCCAACATTCCTCGCAAATCAGGCAAAGCTCGGATTTTCCGTCAGGTAAGGCCCGATGCGTACCAGCACACTTCCGACGTGGGGTCCCCCCTCCGGAAGGAACGGCGATGGCACAGAGCAGACCGACCACGGACGGCACCGGGTACCGCGCGCGCCGGGCCCGGCGCCGCCGTGCCGCCGCCGTGCTGGCCGCCATGGCGGGGGTGGCCGTCCTGGGCGCCTTCGCGGCGGGCAGCGCCCCCGCCGGAACCCTCCGGGAACCGGGGGACCTGGAACCGGGGGGCTGGTGGTCGGTCCTGCCGCCCGTCCTGGCCATCGGCCTGGCGCTCACCACACGCCAGATCCTGCCCGCGCTGTTCGCCGGCGTCTGGCTGGGCGCCTGGCTCCTCGAAGGACTGTCCCCGGCGGGGCTGGCCCTGTCCCTGCTCGACTCCGCGGGGATCTATGTCGTGGGCGCGCTCGCCCGTGCCGACCGCATCACGATCGTCCTCTTCACCCTGATGATCGGCGGGCTGGTCGGTGTCATCCGCAAGAACGGCGGCACCGACGGGATCGTCCGCGCCGTGACCCGGTGGGCCTCCACCCCCCGCCGGGGCCAGGCCGTCACCGGCGGCCTGGGGCTGGTCGTCTTCTTCGACGACTACGCCAACACCCTGGTCGTCGGCAACACGATGCGCCCCGTCCTGGACCGGCTGCGCGTCTCCCGCGAGAAACTCGCCTACGTCGTCGACTCCACGGCCGCGCCGGTGGCCACCCTCGCGCTGCTCTCCACCTGGATCGGTTTCCAGGTGGCCCTCATCGACGAGTCCGTCGCAGGGACCGGCCTGGTGATGGGCGGGTTCGCCGTCTTCGTCGAGTCCCTGAAGTACGCCTTCTACCCGGTTCTGGCGGTCGTGTTCGTCTTCGCCGTCGCCCTGACCGGACGCGACTTCGGCCCGATGCTCGCGGCCGAGCGCCGGGCCCGCACCACCGGCGCGGTCCTGCGGGAGGGCTCGCACCTGGGTGCCGGAGGCGCCGACGCGCTGGAACCGGCGCGGGAGACGCCCCGCAGGCTCCTCAACGCGCTCGTGCCGATCCTCGTCCTGGTCGCCACCACGGTCACCGGACTGCTCACCACCGGCCAGGGCGACTCGTTCGTGATGCGGGTCGGCAGCGGGGACGCCTTCTCCTCCCTGCTGTGGGGCTCGCTCCTGGCGCTGGCCGCGGCGTGGGCCATGAGCGCCGCCCAGCGCATCCTGACCCTGGGGGAGGTCGTCGACGCCTGGTTCCAGGGAGTCACGTCCGTGATGTACGTGATCGTCATCCTGACGCTGGCCTGGTCGCTGTCCGACATCACGGCCCTGCTGGGCACGGCCGACTTCGTCGCCGGAGCGCTCGGCGGGGTACTGCCGCCCTTCCTCCTGCCGGCCCTGCTGTTCGTGGTCGCCGCCGCCGTGGCCTTCGCCACCGGCACCAGTTGGGGGACCATGGGCGTCCTGACGCCGTTGGCGGTCCCCTTGGCCTGGGCGGTGCTGGAGGCCCGGGGCCTGGCCGGGCCGGAGGGCCACCCCCTGCTGTTCGCGTCGGTCTCCACCGTCCTGGCCGGAGCGGTGTGGGGCGACCACTGCTCCCCCATCTCCGACACCACGGTGATCTCGTCCCTGGCCTCCCGGTGCGACGTGGTCGACCACGTGCGCACGCAGTTGCCCTACGCGCTCTTCGTGGCGGCGGTCGCGATCGTCCTGGGCCTGCTGCCCGTGGGGCTCGGCCTGCCCTGGTGGGCGGCGATGCCCCTGTGCGCGGCGGCGGCCGTGGGAGGGTTGTGGCTCCTCGGCAGCTGCTCCGAGCGGGAGCCGGAGCCCGCTTCCGGTCCGGAGCCCGCTTCCGGTCCGGAGGGCGCGGGATAGGCGCCCCGGGGTGCGGTCGTGCCACCGCCGCGCCCCGGTCACGGCGGGTCAGTGCACGTAGGGCCATCCTGCGGAGTCCCAGCCGAGCCAGTTGACACCCAGCAGAGCGGTGCCGTCGTCGGCGTAGTAGTGGTAGGCGAGGATGTCGCTGTCGGCGTCGGCGAAGACGTCCTGGTGGCCGGGGCCGTGGATGCCGCCGTGGCCGGCCAGGATCTCTGTGCCTCCGCCCCGCATCATGTCGGTGCCGTTGCGGTCGTAGAAGGGGCCGGTGATGCTCCGGGACCGGCCGACCATGACGCGGTAGGTGCTGTCGGCCCCCTGGCAGCACAGGTCGAAGGAGACGAACAGGTAGTACCAGCCGCCGTGCCGGAAGAGGGTCGGGGCCTCGATGGGGTCGCCGCCCCGGCTCGCGAGCGAGTACATGGTGCGTCCGGAGCGCAGGCCGGTCCCCGGGTCGATGCTGATCATCTTGATCCCCGACCAGAACGAGCCGAACGCCAGCCACCAGCGCCCCTGCTCGTCGACCTGGAGGTGGGGGTCGATGGCGTTGTAGTCGTTGGAGCTGTACGACTCCACGACCAGGCCCTCGTTGTTCCAGGTGCCGGGGTTCCCGCTGATGCTGGTGGCGAGGAAGATCGCCGACCGGTTGGAGCCGAAGGTCGACGCGGAGTAGTAGAGGTAGTACCGGCTGTCGTGGTAGGACAGGTGCGGTGCCCACAGGTTGCGCGACCAGCGCGTGTAGCGGTAGGCCCACGAGGTGCCGTAGGGGAAGGCCGCGCCGGCGTAGTGGAAGGCGGTGCGGTCGGTCGAGGTGGTCAGGGACACCCCGTTCCCGGTGTGGGCGACCAGGTAGCCGCCCTCCGGCCGCTTGACGAAGGAGGGGTCGTGCATGGCGACGTCCCCGTTCACGGGCCCGGGCCAGGGGTAGGCCGCGGCCGCCGCGCCGGTCAGGGACGGCGCGGCGGCCACCGCTCCGGCGGCCAGGGCCGTGCCCAGCATCCTGCGGCGGGAGAGGGGTGCGGGGCGAGTGGGGACGGAGGACGTGAGCGGGTGGTCCGTCATGGGGGAGTCTCCTCGGGCTCTGCTGGGGGGTGGGGGGTGCACCGCCGTGCGCCCCGGGCGTGGAACCCGGGCGTCCGGTACGGGAGGAGGGCGTCGGCACCGATGGTGCTGGGCACGGGGGTGGCGTGCGGTTCGGGCGGGCACCGGGGTCGTGTGCAGTGGAGCGCCGACAGTGATCGTCAACTGTGGCGTTTCCGTCCCGTGACCATTCATGCAGCGTAAGTAAGCGCTTTCTCAGCGTCAATACGTTGATTCACGTGTCAGGGCGGACCGCTCACTGCCCGTGGTGTCGGTGGAAACCAAGCAATGCCCCTGTGAGGGGCCGTGGGCGCTGGTGGTTCACGGGGTGTGGTTCCGCGATGTGAGCGAGCGTTCTGCTCAAGCTCATCGATGGAGGAGATCCGGGCCGCAGGGGGGTGCCTCGGGGGGTTCCCCCCGGTAGAAACGACGGACGACCCGGCGAGCGCCGTCAGGCGCGAGCAGGGTCGTCCAGAGCCCGTGGCCCCTACCGGCCAACATTCCAACCCATACGTCAAGTGGCAGCTCAGTCACCTAGAGCGACTACTTGCCAGCCTGCCGGATCACGGTGCCACCAGGGCACCCCAGAAGCGCGCTCGCAACCCGCGCACCGCCCGCCAGCTCAAGCCCGCCCAGGTTGAGGAACTCATCGCTGAGTACCAAGCCGGAGCCACCGTCTACCAGCTTGCCGATCGCTTCGGCATTGAGCGTCGCACAGTCAGCAACATCCTCAAGCGCAACGGCATCACCCCACGATGGCGCCACCTCACCGACGAGCAGATCGAAGAAGCCATCCAGCTCTACTGCGAAGGCTGGTCACTGGCCAAGCTCGGCAAGCGCTTCGGAGTTGCCGATACCACTATCCGTGCCCAGTTGCTCAAATATGGCGTAGAGATGCGGCCGAGGCCAGGGAGAGAGTAATGGATCTCCTAGTACAAGATCTCAAGAAGACGCGGTAACGTAGAGGCTGACGACAGCAACGATGGCCGCAATAAAGGCCAACCCGATGACCAGGCGCTGCATCTTAGTATTGGCAATAGACTGCTTCAGTTCAGCCGATGCCCGGATGTTGCCCGTGGTCGTCTCCATGTCTTCGAGAAGGCGAGTGCACTGTTTCTCCAGCCGCTCTCGCCAAAAATCAACCAGCTTCGCCGGTTCCTCCGCTTCCTCAGTCGGCTCACCCGGAAACGGGTCTTGATCCGCAACATATTCAGAGAAGTCATGTGGGAAACCCTGCGGATCTCGTGAGAAGTTTCCAAGATCAGAAGCGATGGCAGAGGCGTCCAGGCCATCACCAAGGAGGAAGCGGTCAAGCTCACGTGCAATGCCGACAGTCCTCCACTGCTGCTGTCCGGCTTGATCACGTAGTCTCCCCAAGCGATCTTCATATAGAGCTATGAGTGCAAACATAGCCCAACGGGAGACCATCTGGAATTCGTATTTATGGAACCCCTGAGTGGCGTGCCATATTGACTTTGGCCTGTCCACATACCCGATGGCGGACTTCGCAATGTCGGACCTTCGAGCTGCCGCGACGAGCGCAAACCTTCGCTTCTTGTCAAGGATGAAGTCATTGTACCTAATTGCCCAGCAGGCCGCTCCTTGGGATCGCCAAGAGAATGGATAGTCCATACCCAGAGGGGAAAGATATCTGCGATGGTCCTTGTATGGCGCCTGGTTCTTGGTCAGCAATAGCCTTGCGCTCGGGCGATGCTCCATTGGTTCTCGGCTGAATCGCCCGCCAAAGTTTCGAGAGAGCCACTCTCGGCAACCTTCTTCAATCTGGGATGCTACCTGTTCGTACGCCTCCCTCTTCTGGATTTCGACAAGCGATATAGTCCCTCCAATACCGTATTGGATCGGCCTGCTCCAAGGAATTTTAGCCCTCAACTTTCCCAGGCGTCCGGGAATTTTTATCTCTGGGTTGAATCTGGTTTTATAGTCCTTCCGCAGAAGGCATGAGAGGTCTCCAGCGTCTTCCTCGAGGGAGAATGTTGCGATCAGTATTGTCAGTGATGGGGTGGGGCAGTGAAGCGTAAGCCAGACGGCATCGACACCTTCTGGAAGTGATGGGTCACTGAACCCATTCATCATAATCAAGCGCCCTGGGGGGCGGACTAGGCCAAAAAGGTAGCTCCCTCCTACCTGTGCGCCGCTCCTGCTTCGCTCTATGAAATCGACTATCTCCTGCACTTTATATTCTTGGGAGAAAGGCGAGCGACCTATTGACTCGTAGAGTGCCGAGACAGTTGATGGCGTAAAAGCTTCTGCCAGGACGACTCCACCCAGGTGGATCGACTCATCATCTGGGAGCCGAGACACCTCGTTGGCCTTCTTGTCGGACTTATCCCATCCTTCTATGCCGCTCTTCGCCTCTTGCTCAAGGATCTGTCGAACGGTTGGCCTCTTCCACCACCAACCCTTGGAAGGATGCTCGTTAGCTTGTGCCGCCTCTTCTTCCTTCTCTGCTTGGGGTGAACCCTCAGGGTTCGACTCCGCTGCTTCGATTGAAGACTGAGATTCATTCTCAGGAAGCTCGTCCGGTTCATCCTTGTTTTCGACCATGTATGCCTCCTTGCCCACAAGCTCATCAGAAATGCAGAGGAGCCGCACCATAGCAGAAGTAAGCGCCCACCGAGAGAGGTTCGGCGAGCGCTTACTCTTTGCTCATGTCTGTACGTAATGCATGCTTTCAGGCCAGCACCAAAACCTCGGAGGAGTCGCCCCCTACTCCCCCCGCACATCCCTCACGAAAGCCGACCATTCACTCACGTCGAACCCCAGCACCCCCGCCTCCGGGTGCTTGCTATCCCGCATCAGGTGCTGCCCGTCCGCCAGGTCGCACACCTCGACACAGTTGCGCTCACCGTTGCTGTAGCTGCTCTTGCGCCACACCGCCGACGCCCTGTCGTTGCTTCTCACTGCTCCATCTCCCTTACCGCCGAAGCCATCAGCCGCTCGGATGCCTGCTTATCCAGCGAGGCATCCCAGATGTTGGTGAACACCGCCGTATAGCGGCCCACCTCGTGCTCCTTGTCCAGGTACAGCGCCCCCGTGAAGCCATCCACGTACACCGTCGGTGGTTCAGACGGCTTACCATCCCCATTGAGCGGGAAGCGCAGCACCACAAACGGCCCCGACATGATGCCGTGGTGCAGTCCGGCACCAAACGGCATCACCCGTAGGCACACGTTGGGCAACTGGCTCATCTCCACCAAGCGCTCCAGCTGGCGCGCCATGATCTTCCGGCTTCCCACCGGCCGGCGCAGGATGGCCTCATTGAGCACTACGTTCAACGTCGGTGGTGCCGTCGTTCGGGTGATGAGCGTCTGCC
Source organism: Nocardiopsis sp. LOL_012 (assembly GCF_048060475.1). NCBI lineage: Bacteria > Bacillati > Actinomycetota > Actinomycetes > Streptosporangiales > Nocardiopsidaceae > Nocardiopsis > Nocardiopsis sp. LOL_012. The sequence goes on from NZ_JBHMIV010000002.1 coordinate 227,957, forward strand.
GGGCCGCCCGCACATGCACCCGGCGCTCAATCTCCTCGGCGTCGTCATCGTCCGTTCGTGACGCCTGGATGATGGCCCGCGCGTAGTCCTCCGTCTGGAACAACCCCGGCACCAGCTCGGACTCGTACCAGCTCAGCTCTGAGGCGGCTTCCTCGAGCCCTATATAGACGTCAAAGTCCTCAGGGATCACATCGCCGTAGCTGTGCCACCAACCCCGAGCCTTCGTCTCCTTCGCCAGAGCCATCAAGGCATCGGTCAGGTCGGTCGGTGCCCCGTAGATGCGGCACATCGCCTCCACATCCAGGCTGCGCAGCGACGTCTGGCCCGTCTCAATCCGCCAGATCTTCGCTTCCGACCACTCCAGCTCCTTGGCGGCCTTGCGCACCGTCAAGCGGGCCTGGTTCCGCAGATCCCGCAGGTACCGACCCAGCTGACGACGAGGCACCGTCGAGCCCGTTGCTCCGACAGGCATAGCACTCCCAATACCCATAGTGAAAGACAGCTTACACCCGCAATGAAAGCATCTGGTCGCACGCTTCGCAATACAAGCCCCACCAGGCCATACCCGGCATGCGTGACCCGAAATGAAGTCTTGCATTTTGGGTACCACCCATGCAAGACTCCGACCACGGCACCGCCAACCCCTCCGTAGACCCCCTTGACCTGGAGTGCTACCTGGTAGGCGGCTGTGCCTGGCCGGGTGGCCCTTGCCCAAGTAGGGGGAGGGGGCAGGGTCACCCGGCCTCCCCCGGTACTCCCAAGCACCAAGCACGCCTTAGGTGGTCACAGTGGGTAACAGCCACAGGACGTACGAGCATCCCAAACCGGGCAGCACTGCCCTCGAGCAGCTCCACACTGCCCTCCGAGAACGCGGCATTCGCCCGGCCCGCGACCAGGAGCAGGATCGACTCCAGTTCCTCCACACCAGCAGCGTCAGCCTGTCCTTCACGGGTGGACGCTTCCGCCTGGAGCACGTTGACGAAGACGGCACCCCCACGCGCACGCTCCTCATACCGCCCAGCCGCCCGCATGACGTCGTGCGGTTGGTGCTGGCGTACGAGGAGAACAAGTGGCGGGGAGGAGCATGCGGACACCGGACATACGCGGCGACGGCGGTAACAACAAGAAGCGCCACGACACCAGCCGTCTCGGCGACGGCCTACACCCAAGAGGAAGCAAGTACGAGGCGCCAAGCCGGCGCATCACCGCAGCACAGCAGTCCGAACCACCAGGCCACCGCCCATCCCGGCTCACACGAGCACAGGCCCGACCCTACGAGCGAAGACACGGAGGTCTGAACCATGCACAAGGAGCAGGGCCTGGAGCAGTTCCCCCTCGTGGTGAGCCGTAATGTGGTGCGCTTCGCCCGGCACATGGCGGGCTTCACGGTGAGCAACTGGGGCTACGACGGGCTGGCCGACTCCGTTGAGCTCATCGTCAGTGAGCTTGTCACCAACGCCGCCCAGGCAGCCCTCGCCGCCGGACTCACCGATGACCCGCAGCCGTGGGATGTCACCAGCGACCACCGCATCCTTCTCACGCTTCAGCGCCAGGAGGACGAGGTCGTTATCTGCCTGGAGGATCGGCTGCCTGGTGTGCCGAGGATGAGGGCGGCGGAGGAAGTAATCGGCGACAGCAACAGCAACCACGCGAGCGATGACGACAGCATCAACGTCAACGCCATGAGTACCAGTACCCGCACCGACACCAAGAGCGGCAACGATCCGCTCGCGGCCCTGGCGCAACTAGAGGAGCACGGCCGCGGCCTGCTGCTCATCGCGCATCTGTCTACAGCCTGGGGCTACTACCCGACAGGGCGGGGGAAGGTGGTGTGGTGTCGGGTCAGGGCGAACGGTGAAACGGCAGCGGAGGAAGAAGGGCGACAGGTGAGAGAAGAGCAGCTACGCAGCCCTTCGCCCTGGAACTCTGACGCACATCGACAGCCACGGCCGGCGACAACAACGAGCAGGGACGCACCACTCCTGAAGCCGTGTCCGCCGAGCACGGGCACCAGCCAGTCACGTCCTCAACTACCGCGGCCCTGGAATGAGCAGCGAGCGAGCAGGCCGCCGTTGCCTCGACGGTGGTCGAAGGTGCGGGGGCTGGACAACTATCAGGCAGTGCCGAGGGGCGAGGTGGAGGCTGCCACGCTTTGGCGGGTGTTGGTGGGGTTGAGGAACCGGAGGCCATAAACTCTTGCGCAGCCAATGGGTCATCTATGCCCCTTCGGAATCTGGAGCATCAGATTTCCCAAATCGGACACTCTAGAACAATCCTCGTCATTAGTGCGAAATGTAGACTTTCCGACAAAAGGCTCATATGTGTCTATAGTTGCAACGTTACTAGTTGAGGTGGGGAGAGTGTGATACTTTGGTAAAACTAATATAAAGTATAGGCAAGGATTCGGAATAATGGAGATTCTTGAGAATGACGCAATTGACCCATTCTTTGTTGCCTCGGAAGTTTCGGTGGCAACTCGAGGTGATATTGCAAGTCTAATTGCGGGAACGTCTGCTGCCGTTCGCATCCCGAGCCTTTTGCCCAAAGATGTATGCAGTATGACTATGGAGGCAATGGAATCGCTTCAACTTGAAATGTACGACAGGGAGCGTGTCGACCCTCCTATTGCTAGATTCGGCCCAGTGCTTAATGATTATCGTCACAACGGCCAGCTCAAGGAAGAGTATTGGGAGCATGCCGACAGGGCACGCTCGATATGGCGATCCGCTGATTTTACTCCCGATCCTTTGAAGATGTGTAGAGAAATGATCAGCAATTCTTGGGGAGAAGGGGTTCAGCCTGCAAAAAGGCAGGGAAGAGATCTGTTTGTTGGCACAGTTCGAGAGATTAACTCTGGAGCACACATGCACTATGACGAAATTGTGCGTGAATACCCCTCTGGAGTAGTTGATTCCACGATCGTTGCACAGCTTGCTTTTAACGCCTATATCTCAGTCCCGGATAGAGGAGGAGATACTGTTGTATGGCGGAGGCGCTGGCAGCCTAGTGATGTTAGGCAACGCAGGGGATACGGATATGAAGAATCCCTTGCTGGAAACGTTCAGCATGTGACAATTAAGCCATGCGTGGGAGATGGGTTGATCTTCGACCCGCGTAACTATCACGCCGTGAGGGCCTGCGAAGGTGGGCGAAGGGTAGCCATCGCCTTCTTCCTCGGTTTCACCGATCAGGGTAAACTTCTGCTTTGGTCATAAGTCAGTACATGTAATTCAATCCACCAGAGAGTAGTAAAGTGTATCGATCAGCCGAAGAATTGACGAGCGCAGCCAAAGATATATATCAGAAGCTTTCTCAGCTTGCGTCTCAAGTCAAACTCACTGATCGCGAAGCCGAAAACGGTGCTATCGAAACAACACCTATATTGACTAGTTCTGAACTAAAGCTTGCCGATGTTTTGTATGCAAACTACAGCAAGTGGTCACGTATCGTTGTGGCTTTTCTTCGTCGGTGCAGTGAGCATGTTGCTGAAGATTTCGAAGAGAGTTCCCGTCAACTGGAATCATACTTTCGTTTCCAGCGATACGGGACGGATATCGACCACAGTACTTGGAAGTCTGTATTCTTTTACGAGTCTGGTCAGATAATTGCACGCCAACTTGAAATCATCAAAGATAACTCTGATGAATTTTCTTGGAGTCACGAGAGGGCGAACAATTTTTCCGATCTCGATCTGGACTTTTCTCGAAATGGTTCATCTTATAGTTTGGAAGCTCGCTCTCCTCTAGGAACATCGTCATCCTTGATGTCTATACCGTTCGACGACCGCGATATTGAGAATTTTGTTCTCAAACATTGCAGCCCTCGAGGTGCGGTACGACGGGTGGTTCCTGCCAACCTCGAGCCTTTTACTCGTTTTGGAGGAGAGCTTTTTACTTCCCTTATCGTTGATGAAGTTAGGGATCTGTACAATTCAGTAAGGGCTCATGCGCAAGCCAGCAATTCTGGTATTCGTATCCGCCTTCGTCACTCTAAAGCGCCGGAGCTTTCAAGGATTCCATGGGAATTTATTTTTGATGGAACTGACTTCTTGTGCCTCGACTCGAAAGTAACTCTAGTGCGGCACCTTGATTCACGTCAGGTGCCTCCGCCATTGGAGTTGGATTTGCCTTTGAGGATTCTCGTGACAGTCAGTTCGCCTGACGATCTTAGTTCTCTTGATGTTTCACTTGAAGTGGAACGACTTAAGAAGGCGCTCGATCCCTACATAGAAATGGGGCTGATCGAACTTTCCTTTACCCGTGATGGAGAAATATCTACCCTGCAACGTATACTTTCATCTGCCGAGCGTGCGCGTCGCCCATTTCATATCTGGCACTTCATTGGACATGGATTTTTCGATGAAGTTCAAACGATGGGATACCTCGCGTTCGAAGCAGGGAACTCCAGTAGGCGTGTATCTGGTTTCGAACTCGCCACTCTTTTTCGAAATTACGGGTCGCTTCGACTGATTGTCCTTAATGCATGTGAAACAGGGATGTCCGATGACATCAATACCATGTCTGGCATTGCTGGGTCACTTGTTGAGAGAAGTACTTCGACTGTAGTAGCTATGCAGTTTCCAATATCAGATGGTGCCGCTATCACTTTTGCAAGTGAGTTTTACTCATCTATAGCAAGTGGTGCTCCAGCCGACGCATCGCTCGTAGATGCCAGAAGGGCGATCTTTTTTGCACCTAACCATAGCGAGTGGGCGACTCCAGTCCTGTTTACCAGAAGTCCGTCTTGTGAGGTTTTTGCGGTTCGTCCTTAAGCTTGCAGCTATCAAGTAGATGCTCTATAATTATCACCTAAATAATCAAGGAGGAAGAATGGCAACCGAACTGAGCTACCTGGACGATTCTGAAGTGTATGAAAGCGTGGCACAAGTTGCTCGTGTGTCTCGCGAAGCCGAAGGAGAGGCAGTAGTCGTCACTCTCAATAAGACCATTTTTTACCCTCAGGGAGGAGGGCAACCCACGGATAAAGGTGTTATTTCCACGGATGGCGGATCTCTTCAGGTGGAAAGGGCATCTTTTGTTGATGGCGATGTCCTACACTCTGGAGTTCTGACCTCTGGTGAGATCAAAGAGGGTGAGTTTGCGAAACTTGTGATTGATGCAAGTCGACGCAACATCCATGCTCAATTGCACACTGGAGGACATCTGGTCATGACAGCTGTAGACCGGTTGCTCGGCCTCCCTGCAACTAAGGGTTACCATTTCCCAAATGGTCCTTATGTCGAATTCATGGGTGTGGTTCCCCAAGAACGCAGGGAATCTCTGGTACAGGAAATTCAGGAAGAACTGGATCGTCTGGTCGAGGAAGATTCGCCGGTGACTGCCCGGTACGACACTGTGGAGAATCTGAAGGCATCTGGTGTTTATATTCCTGCGGAGATTCCAGCAGGAAAGCCGACTCGTGTTGTAGTCACTTCTGGCTACCAGTCACCATGCGGAGGGACTCATGTTAAGTCCCTTGGAGAGCTCGGAGGACTAAAGGTCAAGGGAGTCAAGGTGAAGTCAGGAAAGACACGTGTCTCCTACTACTTTGGCTAGCCCGTAATCTTAGATGATTAATCCCCGGTCTTTTATATCCATGCCGGGGATTTCTGCTGCCAAAACCACATCACCTTGAGGCGAGCAACCTTCGCCCGTCTCCTCGCCCCTGTCTTCGCTAGTGCCTTCACGTTGAGCATTGCTTCCGTGCCCTCCCAGGTCATTCCGCCTTTTCGCCCCTGTCCGGGATGCGACTGACCGACATTCTGTCGGTCAGTCCCGCTTCCCGTTGGCTTCACACCCCGCCTTGGTTCGTACCCCACACCGCGCCACCTGCCCATATGGCGGGTGGCAGGGGCGCCCAAAACCGCGCCTTACCCCTCCTAAAACCGCGCCACCTGAGGTAAAATAGCTGGACAAATAAGTTATGCAGAAAGGAGGGCATTAATGAACGAATATCGTCCAACTCTAAACGCTGCCTCATCGGGTTCTGTCCGAGGATCGACGGCATCGAATGCAGCTGCCAATGCGGCACCCGTCGCACACATCACCGCCTACGAGGAGTCGCTTCCTCCCGCGAAGCCCATCCGCGAAGAAGCAGAGATGCCGTCAGTCCCCGCTGAGTACGCCATCCTCTACCTCCGGGTCTCCTCCAAAAAGCAGATGGACACCGACGCCGACCATGACCCCGAAGGCAACTCCATCCCCACCCAGCGCGAGTGGACGCGAAACAAAGCGGCCGACATGGGCGTTCACGTCGCCCGCGAGTACGTCGAACCAGGTCGCAGTGCCACGAGCATCGACAAGCGCCCCATCTTCCAACAGATGATGGCTGACCTCCGTGCCCAGCACCGCCAGCGCGCCAAGACCGGCCAGCCACCCATCAAGTACGTCATCGTCTACATGATGAGCCGCGCCTTCCGGAACGCCCTGGAAGAACTCCTCACCAAGTCAGAGCTGGCCAAGATGGGCATCACTCTCATCTCCGCCAAAGAGAACTTTGGTGAGGGCTACCTCGGGGATGCCATGCAGGGCATCATGGCTATCTTCAACGAGCTACAAGTGCGCTCCAACGGCGAAGACGTCAAAACCAAGATGGCCAACAAGGCCAGAAACGGCGGCACCGTCGGCCGAGCCCTCATCGGCTACCTCAACGTCCGCCAGCGCCATGGGGGCAGGGAAGTCCGCACCGTGGGCATCGACCCGGAGCGTGGCCCGCTCATCCAAACCGCCTTCGAGCTCTACGCCACCGGCGACTACAGCCTGGCCGACCTCTCCGATGAGCTCTACGACCGCGGGCTTCGTACCAAACCCCGCAGTGATCGTCCCATGACCCAAGTCGGCACCAGCACCCTCGCCGAAGTCCTCCACGATCGCTACTACCTCGGCTACATCACCCACAAAGGCGAGGAGTACAAGGGGCGGCATGAACCGCTCGTCACTCCCGACCTCTTCGAGCGGGTGCAAACCATCCTGGATAGCCGTGCCGCTGCCAGTGAGCGCCGGAGGATCCACCACCATTACCTCAAAGGCTCGCTCTACTGCGGCCACTGCGACCGTGAACGTGCCACCGACAGCCGCATGATCCTCCAGCACACCACCAACCGCCACGGCACCACCTACACGCACTTCTTCTGCCGAGGCAAGCAAGAGCACCGCTGCACCAGCTCGTACATAAACCTTGTGTACGTCGAGGATGCCGTCGAGCGGCACTACGAAACCATCCGCTTCACGCCAGACTTCATCGCGACGGCGCGGACACACTTGGCAAGCACCATCGACGAAGAGCAAGCCTCCACCCAGCTCCTCCACCAGCAGCTCACCAAGGAGCTTCAAACCCTCGACACCAAGGAAGAGAACCTGCTCGACCTGGCCGCCGACGGTGAACTGCCACAAGGGAAGATCAAGGCACGGCTGAAGGACATCGCCCGACAGCGCGAACGACTCACCCAGAAACTGGGCAGTGCCACCAAAGACCTCAGCGAAGCCGCCCAGCAACTCGACCGCTGCCTCGCCAAGCTCACCGATCTGCCGGCGCTCTACCGAAGCTGCAACGACGAACAGCGCCGTCTCCTTAACCAAGCCATCTTCGAGCGGCTGTACATCGAGGAAGACGAGAGCCCTGACGCCCTGGGCGGCGCTGCCATCACCGGCCACCAGCTCAACGAGTCCTTCCGGCAACTGCACGCGGCACAGGTGGCGTACCGGCAGGCGCGCACAATGACGCCAAGCACGGATGATGGCGGCATTGACGCCAACTCCAGCGTCAACCTCAATGAGGGCCAGGCGGGCGACAGGACGGCCGACAACGCCTCGGCCCACCACGTGGCGAGCATCAGTGGCACCGAGGCGCCAGAGGGCGACACAAGCCACGACAGGGGCGAGCAAGCGCCGTACGACGCCCACAACGACAACAGGCCCCTCCCCGCAGTGGGGAAGGAGCCTGTGTCACTGAATCCCGTAGACGTCCTACTAGCCGATCTGCCCGGCATGCGGGAGGTCGTGGGTTCTAGTAAGGCGTCTATGGTGGGCGATACAGGATTCGAACCTGTGACCTCTACCGTGTCAAGGTAGCGCTCTAACCAACTGAGCTAACCGCCCGGCGACCTTCGCTCGTTCGGTGCGAGCGGGACCGTCTTGGGCCCGTGCGGGCCTCTTCGAGCGGACGACGGGATTCGAACCCGCGACCCTCACCTTGGCAAGGTGATGCTCTACCAGCTGAGCCACGTCCGCATATGATCGGGTGCTTGTCCCGAATCGGCACGACGCACCGGTTCGGCGCGCTCCACCGTTCTTCGAGCGGACGACGGGATTCGAACCCGCGACCCTCACCTTGGCAAGGTGATGCTCTACCAGCTGAGCCACGTCCGCGCGACGAGTCCTGCGGGCCTTCCGGCTGTTTCCGGGGCCCTGCTCGCTGCGTTGAAAACTCTAGCGGATTCCCGGCCGAGCGCGAAATCGGTCGACCTTCGCCTGTGCGTCACCCGCCCACACCTTCCACGGAGCCGAGCGTTCAGCGGAGCGTGCCCCGCGGGCCGTGTCCTCCCGCGGGTCCCCGCCTCCCGTGTGCACACCGACCGACTCAGCCCTCCACGTGGGCGGGGCTGGAGGGCATGTCGGGCCGCGGCGGTGCGGAGAGGTACTGGCCGACTCTCTCGATCACCTTGTTCATCTCGTAGGCGATCAGGCCCACGTCGCTGTCGGAGTCCGACATCAGGGCCATGCACGCCCCCTCGCCCGCTGCGGCCACGAAGAGGAAGGCCCGGTCCATCTCGATGATGCTCTGGCGGATGTCGCCGGCGGAGAACTGTTTGCTGGCTCCGCCCGCCAGGCTGTGCAGCCCCGAAGCGATCGCGGACAGGTGCTCGGCGGCAGGGTGGTCCAGGCCGCTGGAGGCGGCCATGAGGAGTCCGTCGGTGGAGAGAACGATGGCGTGCTGAGTGCCGGAGGCGCGCGTGAGGAGGTCGTCCAGCAGCCAGCCGAGTTCTCCGCGTGTGGTGCTCGTTGAAGTCATGGCTCTCTTCGCTCTGTCGTCGTTCGGGCGTGACGGGAAGGCGTGCTCTGCGGTCTCGGTGGGGGTTGGGGCGAGTGTGCGGCCCCGCATAAGCGTTGCCCAGATGATAGCCATTCGTAACTTATCTGTCTGTGCCTTCGCCGGGTGGCTTTGCTGTACGGGTGGAAGGGGAGATCCGTGACCAGTAGTGATGCCACGGGAGCCGTGTGTCGGAGGCCGTGCCGCGGCCGGAGTCGGACAGGGGTATTGCCAAGCCGCCATCTTCGGCGGTAGAGGACGGGCTCCTTCCCCGACCCGGTGCGACGGTGGGAGGATCGTTCGTGAGTCGCCGCACCGGGCAGCGCGTTCGAGAGCTGGGGGTTGGGCATGAGGGTGTGGATCGCCGGAGCCGGGTTCGGGAGCGGATCCGTCGTCGAAGCGGACCAGGCACGCATCTCCGTGTTCGATCACGGGATCACGGTCGGGGACGGCGTGTTCGAGACGGTGCGGGCCAGGGAGGGCCGCCCGTTCGCGCTCACCCGCCATCTGCGCAGGCTCGCCCGCTCCGCCGCCGGGCTGGGCATGGACGAGCCGGACCTGGAACTGGTCGCCGACGGTGTCGGACGGGCCCTGGCGGCCAACGCCGACGTCGTCGACGCCAGGGTGCGGATCACCGTCACCGACGGGGCCGGGCCCCTCGGCTCCGACCGCGCTCCGGGGGAGCAGACGGCCATCGTGGCGATCAGCCCCTTCCCCGAGGTCAAGCCGTCGGCCGACGTCGCCGTGGTGCCGTGGAAGCGCAACGAGTTCGACGCGCTCGCGGGGCTCAAGACCACCTCGTACGCGGGCAACGTCCGCGCGCTCGCCTACGCCGCCGAGCGGGGCGCCTCCGAGGCGCTCTTCGCCAACGTGAGCGGGAACCTGTGCGAGGGGACCGGCAGCAACGTGTTCGTGGTGGCGGACGGCAGGCTCCTCACCCCGCCGCTGTCGGCCGGGCCGTTGGCGGGCATCACCCGCGAGCTCGTCCTGGAGTGGTTCGGCGGAGAGGAGGAGGACGTCCCCATGGACCGGCTCCCCGAGTGCTCCGAGGCGTTCCTGACCTCCACCGGGCGCGACGTCCAGCCGATCCTGCGCATTGACGGCCGCCGGGTCTCACCGGAGGCCGGACCCGTCACGAGGAAGGCGGTGGCGGTGTTCGCGGAGCGCTCCGCCGAGCTGATCGATCCCTGACAGGCGCGCACGGGTGCGGGGGCCGCGTGGAGAACGCGGCCCCCGCACCCGTAGCGGGCGTGAGCGGTCAGGAGGCGAGGTGCTGCTGGATCTCCTCGTCCAGGTCCACGAAGGACGGCTCCTGGCCCGCGGGCACGATCTCGTAGGTGCGGTGGAGGAACTCGGCGAGCGGGGACACCTGGGTGTCGAACTCCGCCTGGCCGAAGGGGGAGGAGAGGGCGATGCTCACGGTGCGCTCGCCGTGCTCGTCCTTGGAGGGCCACACACGCACGTCGCCCTCGCCCACGGCGCGGACGATGCCGACCGTGAGCAGTTCGCGCGCGAAGATCCACTCGACCGGGTCCTCCTCACCGGTGTGGAAGGCCACGCGGACCGCGTACGGGTCGTTCGCGCTGTAGTCGGCGCGCGCGGCCAGGGGCACCGAGGCGCGTTCGGGGACCACGAGCCGCAGGCCCAGCTCGGCGGTGGCAGTGGTGTCGCTACTGTTCATGTTCGCCAAACCTTTTCTCGTCCGGCCCTGGTGCGCGCGGCACGGGTCGGTTGCCGTCTCACTCGCTCCAACGAGGCCGTCCGCGGACTATGACGTGAGTACGGGGACTTTCTTGGTCGGGTGGGACCGGTGGTGGTGCTGCCCGTTGGGGGTCAGCGCGCCGCATCACGGCATCCCGGTCCTTCGTCACTGTAATGACCAGGAGAAACAAAAGATTTCCCAACCCCGGGTGGCCCACGTCACGCCAGAGTAATGAAGAGGTGTCCTCCATGGTGCGGCGGGGTGCGGGAACCCCGCGTTGCGCCGGTGTTTCGGTGCCGGGTCGCGGCATTGAAGAGAACATGCCGGCATTGTCCTGTGATCTGCGTCACACGCCCTGAGGGTGGCGGGCGATGAGTGCTCCGAGCACCCCCGAACATGCGCTAGAGTCTTTGTTGTCCGGCTCGGGAGGGCCGGAAAGCAGCAGGTCCGGGCGATTAGCTCAGTTGGCTAGAGCGCGTCGTTCACACCGACGAGGTCACTGGTTCGAGTCCAGTATCGCCCACGGACTGAGGACGACCCCGCTCGGGGGCCTTCGGCCACCTTGCCGGGTCGTCCTTTGTGTTTTCGGGGGCGACCCCCCGAGCCCCCCGGTGTGCCGCTCGGCCTGGCGGCCGTCGCGCTTCGCGCCCGCGGCCGGTGCCGGGGGTGTGGGCGGACTCCTGAGATACGACACGAGGACCCGCCTCCCGCTCCATTGAGAGCCTGCGGGTCGCCTATTCGACGGCGGGGGGCTTCTTGCCCGTCGCGCGCCGCTCGCGGTAGCGCCGCAGGAGGTCGTTCTTGATCCGCTCCCCGTGCTTCTCGGCGATACGGAACCACCGGCGGGTCGGACGCAGGAGGCGGTGGGCCCAGCCGAACTCGGTACTGAGGATGAGCAGCCCGAGGATGACCCCCGCGGCGCCAGGGCCGGGGGTCACCAGCATGACCGTTCCCGCCAAGATGACGAGTGTGCCGACCACCCCGACCCCGATCCGCCAGGGCAGGTGCAGCACCGGGTGGGCGTGCATACGGCGCCGAAAGAGTCGGAGGTGCGCGCGCATCCTCCGCCAGCGGCGGACGCGCACACGCTTGGGGGATGTCTCCGGGGCCGGCGGTCCGTGGGAAGGGCTCGGTGACATGCGCTCACATTATTCGGTCGAGGCAAGTGGGCGATTGGGTCTGTGGGGCAGCGGTCGGATGTCTGCTGATTGTCACCGATCTCGGGGCGGCGATCAATCCTCTCCGGCCGGGTTGTGCATGTCGCCTGCGCATGCCCCCTGCCGCCTCGACGTTCCGTGGCACGGTGTGTGCGGATCGACCGCCGACCGCCGTTTCCGTGCGTGTGGCACTGTGCCCGGTATGGCCGAATCCCGCGACCGAATCACGCCGTTCCGCGACGGGCGTCCGCGTCCGGTACGGACCCCGGACACGGCCCGGGCGGCCTGTGGACAACGTGGAGCGCCCCGCGCGGGCAGCCGATACCATCGGACCCGAAACGCCCTCCCGCCCCCGTGAGCGGCGGGTACGGGCGCCGACCGACGAACCAATCCCTAGGAGTCACCGTGTCCGCCGCGCCTGAGCTGCACATCACCCTCGCCGGAACCCCGCGTGCGGTGGCGGCCACGACCACGGCGGGCCAGGCGCTGGAGGCCGACGGCAGGACCGTCATCGCGGCCGTGGTCAACGGCCGACAGCGCGACCTCGCCTGGGAACTGGCCGACGGCGACACAGTCGAACCGATCGCCATCGACTCCGAGGAGGGGCGGGCGATCCTGCGCCACTCCACCGCGCACGTGCTCGCCCAGGCCGTCCAGGAGCTCTTCCCCGAGGCCAAGCTGGGCATCGGCCCGCCCGTGGAGAACGGCTTCTACTACGACTTCGACGTCGCCGAGCCCTTCACCCCCGCCGATCTGAAGGCCATCGAGAAGCGGATGCAGCAGATCATCAAGCAGGGGCAGCGCTTCGACCGCCGGGTCGTCACCGACGAGGAGGCCCGCGCCGAGCTGGCCACCGAGCCCTACAAGCTGGAACTGATCGACATCAAGGGCAGCTCCGCTGCCGACGCCGCCGAGGGCGCCTCCGCCGAGGTGGGCGCCGGCGAGCTGACCATCTACGACAACGTCCACCCGCGCACCGGCGAGCAGTGCTGGAAGGACCTGTGCCGCGGCCCGCACCTGCCCACCACCAGGGTCGTCCCGGCCTTCAAGCTCATGCGCACCGCCGCGGCCTACTGGCGCGGCAAGGAGACCAACCCGCAGCTCCAGCGCGTGTACGGCACCGCCTGGGAGACCAAGGACGCGCTCAAGGCCTACCTCACCTTCCTGGAGGAGGCGGAGAAGCGCGACCACCGCAAGCTCGGCTCCGAGCTGGACCTGTTCTCCATCCCCGACGAGATCGGCTCCGGCCTGGCCGTCTTCCACCCCAAGGGCGGCGTCATCCGCCGCGTGATGGAGGACTACTCGCGCAAGCGCCACGAGGAGTCCGGCTACGAGTTCGTCTACACCCCGCACGCCACCAAGAGCACGCTCTTCGAGAAGTCCCAGCACCTCTCCTGGTACGCGGATGGCATGTACCCCCCCATGCAGCTCGACGGCGGTCAGGACTACTACCTGAAGCCGATGAACTGCCCGATGCACAACCTGATCTTCGACGCGCGCGGGCGCTCCTACCGCGAGCTGCCGCTGCGCCTGTTCGAGTTCGGCACCGTGTACCGGTACGAGAAGTCGGGTGTGGTGCACGGCCTCACCCGCGCCCGCGGCTTCACCCAGGACGACGCGCACATCTACTGCACCAAGGAGCAGATGGCCGACGAACTGGACTCGCTGCTGACCTTCGTGCTGGACCTGCTGCGCGACTACGGCCTGGAGGACTTCTACCTGGAGCTGTCCACCAAGGACCCGGAGAAGTACGTGGGCGGGGACGAGGTGTGGTCCGAGGCCACCGACACCCTGCGCCAGGCCGCCGAGAAGCAGGGCCTGGAACTGGTCATGGACCCGGGCGGCGCCGCCTTCTACGGCCCGAAGATCTCGGTGCAGGCCAAGGACGCCATCGGTCGCACCTGGCAGATGTCCACCATCCAGTTGGACTTCAACCTGCCCGAGCTGTTCGACCTGGAGTACACCGCCGCCGACGGCACCCGCCAGCGGCCGGTGATGATCCACCGCGCCCTGTTCGGCTCCATCGAGCGGTTCTTCGCCGTCCTGCTGGAGCACTACGCGGGCGCCTTCCCGGCCTGGCTCGCCCCGGTACAGGCGGTCGGTATCCCCATCGCCGACGAGCACGTGCCCTACCTGCGCGAGGTCCAGGCGAAGCTGCGCGCGGAGGGCATCCGCGTGGAGGTGGACGCCGGCGACGACCGCATGCAGAAGAAGATCCGCAACGCCCAGAAGCAGAAGGTGCCCTTCATGCTGCTGGCCGGCGACGACGACATCGGCAAGAACGCCGTGTCCTTCCGCTACCGCGACGGCTCCCAGAACAACGGTGTGCCGGTCGACGAGGCGGTCGCCGAGATCGTGGCGGCCGTGCGCGAGCGTCGCTGACGCAGGTCGAGAGCGCCCGCCCGGGATTCCGGGCGGGCGCTCGGTCCCGAGCCCTCAGTCGTCTCTGAACAGGCCCTTGCGGTAGGTGCCGGGGTTGGGCTCGGGGTCCGGTGCGGTCTCCTCGTCATCGTCCTTGAAGAGGTCTTCGCGGGAGATACGGGCGGTGGAATTGGGGTCCGGTGCGGTCTCCTCGTCATCGTCCTTGAAGAGGTCTTCGCGGGAGATGCGGTGTGTGGAGTCGGGATCACTCATACGGCGGATTTTAACCGCCCTGTACAGGGGGCATCGCCTGCTCCGCCGGTCAGCGGCTGGTGGGACGTCCGGTCCAGACCGCGGGGGGAACCCGCCCGACCAGGTCGATCAGGTAGTCGGCGGCGGTCAGGGCCCGATCGGGGTCCAGCCGGGTCGTGGCCCAGGTGAGGACGTGGTCGCCGGAGAAGCGCACCGGCAGTGAGCGGGACCGCGGATCGGCCAGCAGCCAGTCCGTGACGCGTCTGCGCAGGACGGCCCGGGTGAAGGCGATGTCGCTGCCGCTGGTGTGGAAGGTCTCGTCGAACACGGCGTCCAGACCGCTCCCCGGTTCCGTGGACCGGAACGGGTCCCGCCGCCGGATCTCCAGCTCGGCGTTGGGGCCGGGGGTGCGAACCGCCACGATGCGGTAGGTGTGCCGGTGGCGCCTGTCCCCGGGTGCCGAGGCCGGGTGTGTGTGCGTGTGCTCGAAGACGGTCACCTCGTGGCCGCCGCGCCTTCCGGTGAGCACGTGCCGGGAGCGCCCGCCCCGGCCGCCGATCGCGTGGGGCAGGTGGGCGCCGTCGAGCGGCGCGGATCTGTGCTCGCTGTAGTGCCAGCCGTGGTTGCGGGCCCAGGCGCGGAGCCAGGCCGCGCGGTTCTGCGGGAAGTGTGCGCCGAACACGATCGCGGCGGCGGCCAGCACGACGGCCGCCAGCGAGATCGCCGACAGAACGCCTTCCATCGGGTACTCCTCCGACGGGGAACAGGGACCGGCCGTGCGCCCGTGGCGGGGCCGCTGGCAGCGGAACGGGAGGGGCCCGGTTGTCAGGGGGGCCCGGTGTGGCCGTACGGACCCCATTGTGTTCCTCGGAGGGCCGGTTGTCACCCCTTGTTCACCGGATGACCGGCGGTCCCGCCCCGCAGGAGGTGCCCGCGCTGGACGCGGTGCCTGTTCTGTCGCCGAGGTTCGCAGCAGGGAGAAACTGGGGCACGAGGTTCGCCTTGAGGAGAACCTCGGCCCCTGTCGGGCACCTTCCACCGACGCTCACGCGGGAAGTCCCAGCTCGCGGGCGATGAGCATGCGCTGCACCTCGCTGGTGCCCTCGCCGATCTCCAGGATCTTGGCGTCCCGGTAGAACCGGCCCACCGGGAACTCGTTCATGAACCCGTACCCGCCGAACACCTGTGTGGCCTCGCGCGCGTTGTCCATCGCCGCGTTCGAGGCCACCAGTTTGGCGATCGCGGCCTGTCTCTTGAACGGCTCGCCCGCCAGCATCCTGGAAGCGGCGTCGTAGTAGGCCAGCCGGGCGGTGTGCGCGCGGCTCTCCATGTCGGCGATCTTGAACTGGATCGCCTGGTAGGCCCCGATGCTGTGCCCGAAGGCCCTGCGCTCACGGGCGTAGCGCACGCTCTCGTCCACGCACCCCTGGGCCAGCCCGACGGAGAGCGCCGCGATCGCGATGCGCCCCTCGTCCAGGATGCGCAGGAACTGGGCGTACCCCCGCCCGCGCTCGCCGACCAGGTTGGCCTCCGGCACCCGGCAGTCGTCGAACACCAGCTCGTTGGTGTCGGAGGCGTTCCACCCCACCTTGGAGTAGTGCTGCCCGACCGTGAACCCGGGGGTGCCCGCCGGGACCAGGACGGCGGAGATCTCCGGCCCACCGCCCTCCCGCTCGCCGGTCACCGCGGTGACGGTGACCAGGGAGGTGATGTCGGTGCCGGAGTTGGTGATGAACGCCTTGGTCCCGTTGATCACCCACTGCCCCTCCGCCACGTGCGCGGTGGTCTTCGTGGCGCCCGCGTCCGAACCCCCGTCCGGCTCGGTCAGGCCGAACGCCCCCAGCGCCTCGCCCCGGCACAGCGCCGGAAGGTAGGTCTCCTTCTGCTCCCGCGAGCCGAACCGGTGGATCGGCATCGCCCCCAGCGACACCCCGGCCTCCAGGGTGATGGCCACGGAGGAGTCCACCCGCGCCAGCTCCTCCAGGGCCAGGCACAGCGCGAAGTAGTCCCCGCCCATCCCGCCGTACTCCTCGGGGAAGGGCAGCCCGAACAGCCCCATCCGCCCCATCTTGGCGACGATGCCGTAGGGGAAGGCGCCGCGCTCGTAGAAGTCGCCGATCACCGGTGCCACCTCGGTGCGGGCGAACTCCTCCACGGCGGCCCGCAGGTCGGCGTGCTCGGTGGACAGTCCGTGACGGTTCAATCCCGGTGCTCCTCGCTGGTGGTCGCGGACGGGTCCGCGGCGGATCCGTCGCCGTGCTGTTCGACGGTGACCAGCGGGGCGTCCATGGGTACGGACGCCCCGGGTGCGACCGCGACGGCCGCGACGGTCCCGTCGACGGGGGAGGGCACGGAGTGCTCCATCTTCATGGCCTCGACCACCGCCACGGGGGTGCCGACGGTGACGTGCTGGCCGACCCGGACGGGCACGGCCAGCACCGTCCCGGGCATGGGGCTGCGCACGGTGCCGTCGGCGGTGTCGGCGTCGGAGCGCAGGGCGGCGGCCACCGGCTCCTCGTGGAGGGTCCAGGCGGTGCCGTCCGCACCGAGCCACCGGTGGGCGGTGGCCGGGTCGTGGGCGCGCGCGTAGGTGCGCAGCCGTCCGTCGTGGTCCACGGTCAGACGGGTGCCGTCGGCGGATCGGTGTGCGCGGGCGGGTTCGGGCGGGCCGTCCCCCACACGGACCAGGAACGTCCCGGGGCCGCTGCGCTGGACGTGCACGACCGTGGAGTCGAGGCGGGGTGCGCGCAGCCGCCAGCGGGTCCAGGCGGGGCCGCCGATCCGCCAGTTGTCCGGGACGGCGAACCGGTCGGCTGGTGCGGGGTCGTCGGCGGCCAGGTCCAGTTGGTGGTCGAGCGCGGCGGCTGCGTACACCGCGGGCGGGACGGCCTCCGGGGCGGGCTCGGGCGGGTCGGTCTCGACGAGGTCGGTGGACAGGTCCCCCGACACCACGCGGGGGTGGCGCAGCAGACGGCGCAGGAACGCGGTGTTGGTGACGCACCCCAGCAGCAGGTATCCGGACAGGGCGTCGTCCATCCGCAGCAGTGCCTGGGCGCGGTCGGTCCCCCAGGTGACGACCTTGGCCAGCATGGGGTCGAACGAGGAGGTGACCTCGCCGCCCTCGGTGATCCCCGACTCCACGCGCACCAGCGGGCCGCGGGGTTCGGCCAGCGACAGGACGGGGCCGCCGCTGGGCAGGAAGCCGCGGTCGGCGTCCTCGGCGTAGACGCGTGCCTCCACCGCGTGCCCGCGCAGGGACACGTCGGCCTGGCCGAAGGGCAGGGGTTCGCCCAGGGCCACCCGCAGTTGCAGTTCCACCAGGTCGATACCGCGCACCCCGTCGATGGCCACGACCTCCTCTGTGACGGGGTGCTCCACCTGGAGGCGGGTGTTCATCTCCAGGAACGAGAAGGACAGGGAGCCGTCGGCGTCGGCGTCGGCGATGAACTCCACCGTGCCCGCGCCCGTGTAGCCGCAGGCGCGGGCGGCGGCTACGGCGGACTCGCCCATGAGGGCGCGCTGGTCGGCGCTCAAGAGCGGGGAGGGCGCCTCCTCGACGATCTTCTGGTGGCGCCGTTGCAGGCTGCACTCGCGTTCGCCCAGGTGGAGGGTGGTGCCGTGGGTGTCGGCCAGAACCTGGACCTCGATGTGGCGGGGCCGCCGGACGAGGCGCTCCACCAGCAGGGTGGGGTCGCCGAAGGCGGTGGCGGCCTCCCTGCGTGCGGCGGCGGCCGCGGCGGGCAGGTCCTTGGGGGAGTGGACGGCGCGCATGCCCTTGCCGCCGCCTCCGGCGGAGGGTTTGACGAGCAGCGGGTAGCCGGTCCGCTCGGCGGCGTCGAGGAGTTCGGCGTCGGTGAGGGGGCGTCCGGGCTCCTCGGCGAAGCCGGGCAGGACCGGGACCCCGGCCCCGGTGACGGTCTCCTTGGCGCGGATCTTGTCGCCCATGGCGTCGATGGCCGCGGGGGGAGGGCCGACGAACACCAGTCCGGCGTCGGCGCAGGCGCGGGCGAAGGCGGCGTTCTCCGACAGGAACCCGTAGCCGGGGTGGACCATCGTCGCACCGCCCTCCACCGCCGCGGCGGTGATCGCCGCGGCGTCCAGGTAGCCGGGGACGCGCAGCGCCCGGTCGGCCGCCAGGGTGTGCGGGGCGCGGGCGTCGGCGTCGGTGTAGACGGCCACCGAGCCCAGGCCCATGCGGCGCAGGGTGCGCATGACGCGCAGGGCGATCTCACCGCGGTTGGCCACCAGGACGGCCGCCGTGCGGGCCGCGGTCGGGGGTGTCGTCGTCATGGCGGGTCCTCACATCCGGAAGACGCCGTAGCCCACCGGCTCCAGCGGTGCGTGGCGGGCGGCGGACAGGGCCAGGGCGAGCACGTCGCGGGTGTCGGCGGGGTCGATGACGCCGTCGTCCCACAGGCGGGCTGTGGAGTAGTAGGGGTCGCCCTGGCGCTCGTACTGCTCGCGCACGGGCGCCTTGAACGCCTCCTCCTCTTCATCGGACCACGCCTGGCCGCGTGCCGCCAGCCGGTCGCGCCGGACTGTGGACAGCACCGAGGCGGCCTGTTCACCGCCCATGACCGAGACGCGGGCGTTCGGCCACATCCACAGGAACCGGGGGGAGTAGGCGCGGCCGCACATGCTGTAGTTGCCCGCGCCGAAGGAGCCGCCGATGACCACGGTGAACTTGGGTACGCGCGCGCACGCCACGGCGGTGACCATCTTGGCGCCGTGCTTGGCGATGCCCCCGGCCTCGTAGTCGCGGCCGACCATGAACCCGGAGATGTTCTGGAGGAAGACCAGGGGGACGGAGCGCCGGTCGCACAGTTCGATGAAGTGGGCGCCCTTGAGCGCGGACTCGGCGAACAGGATGCCGTTGTTGGCGACGATGCCCACGGGGTGGCCGTGCAGGTGAGCGAACCCGGTGACCAGGGTGGTGCCGTACTCGGCCTTGAACTCGGTGAACTCGCTGCCGTCCACCAGCCGTCCGACGACCTCGCGCACGTCGTAGGGGACGCGGGTGTCGGCGGGCACCACCCCCTGGAGTTCGGCGGGGTCCATCCTGGGCGGGCGGGGTTCGCGCACCTCCCAGGCGGGCGGGCCGGGCGGCCCCAGGGTGTCGGCGATGCGGCGGACGACGGTCAGGGCGTGGGCGTCGTCGTCGGCCAGGTGGTCGGTGACGCCGGAGACGCGCGAGTGCAGGTCGCCGCCGCCCAGCTCCTCGGCGGTGACGACCTCGCCGGTGGCGGCCTTGACCAGGGGCGGGCCGCCGAGGAAGACGGTGCCCTGGTCGCGCACGATGACCGCCTCGTCGCTCATCGCGGGAACGTAGGCGCCGCCGGCCGTGCACGATCCCAGGACCGCCGCGATCTGCGGGATGCCCAGCCGGGACATGGTGGCCTGGTTGTAGAAGATGCGGCCGAAGTGCTCGCGGTCGGGGAACACCTCGTCCTGCATGGGTAGGAACGCTCCACCGGAGTCGGCGAGGTAGACGCACGGGAGGTGGTTGTGCAGGGCCACCTCCTGTGCGCGCAGGTGCTTCTTGACCGTCACGGGGTAGTAGCTGCCGCCCTTGACGGTGGCGTCGTTGGCGACCACGACGACGGTGCGGCCCGACACGCGTCCCACGCCCGCGATCATCCCGGCGCCGGGCGCGTCGTGTCCGTCCTCGCCGTAGAGCCCGTAGCCGGCCAGCGGGGCGATCTCCAGGAAGGGGGAGCCGGGGTCCAGGAGGAGGTCGACGCGGTCGCGCGGCAGGAGTTTGCCGCGTTCGACGTGGCGAGTCCGCACTCGTTCCGGTCCGCCCAGCGCGGCTTTCGCGATCCGCTCGCGCAACAGGCGGGCGAGGGCGCGGTGGGACTCCGCGTTGGCGGTGAACGCGGGGCCGGCGGTGTCCACCGCCGAGGCGAGCACGGGTGCCCTGCTCATAGCGTCCTCTCGGAGAGGGTGTTAACGCGCACTAACCACTGTGATGTTAATAACTACTAACATGGGTGTCCAGCACCGGCGTGGTGCAGTCGGGAACGGGGGTGGCGACGGTGTCCGAACCGGTGTCCGAGCGCCGGGCGGCGATCCTCAGGGCCGCCGCCGTGCTCTTCGCCGAACGCGGCTTCCACGGTGCGACCATCGACGAACTCGGCCGGGCCGTGGGGACCTCCGGTCCGGCGCTGTACCGCCACTTCGCGGGCAAGGAGGCGCTGCTCGCGGAGGTCCTGGTGGACGTCAGCGAGCGGCTGTCCCGGTGGGGCGGGGAGCTGGTCGCTCGCTCCGGTACACCGGAGCAGGCCCTGGAGTCCCTGCTGCGCGGGCACATCGCCTTCGCACTGGACGAGCCGGCGCTCATCACGGTGCACGACCGCGAACTCGGCCACCTCGCCGAGGGTGCCCGGCACCGGGTGCGCCGCCTCCAGCGCGGCTACGTGGAGGTGTGGGTCGACGTACTCGCACGGCTGCGGCCCGGCGCTGGACGGGTGCGCCTGCGCGCCGCCGTGCACGCCGTCTTCGGGCTGCTCAACTCCACCCCGCACAGCCACGGCGAGCTGTCCCGTGAGGCGATGGCCGAGCTGCTGCTGGTCATGGGCACCGCCGCGCTGCTGACCGAGCCCGGGGCCGCCCCTCGGTAGGCCTCGTCCCTGGAGTCCCATGGACTCGGGCGCTCGCGTTGACCGTGGCTTTGCACGGCTCAGGGTAGGTCGCGACCACAGGAGACACCGGACGCCTCAGAGGAGGCCCGTGGCCCGCAGGGGCGCCGATCGTGCGAGAGGCGAAGGACCCCTTCCACGGCCGACGGACCGAGCGCGCACGGCCCACCGGGCAGCACCGCATTGACCCCGGCATCGGGGCGCGCGTGCGGTTCGAGTCAAGGGCAACCGACCGCGAACGTACGGCGGTGGCGGTGCCCCTCCTTCACCGGACGACGGTCCGGTCCAGGCAGCCCAGCCCCGCGGCGGTCTTCTCCAGGGCGATGCGGATGAGGCCTCCCATGCCCTCCGACTCCTCCGTCATGCCCGCCTGGCGCTCGGAGGCCACCCGCAGGATGGCGTTGAACGTCGCGGCCTGGAGGCGCACGGTCAGGTCGTCGGGCCCGGCCCCGGCGCGCTCGGCGAAGACCCGGGCGAAGACCTCCTCCGCCTCGTGGTGCACCTGGAGCCAGACCGCCATGAGGTCGGGCTCGGTGCGCGTCATGCGGATGAGGGCGACCATGGGGCGCTCGTCGGGAGAGGGGGCCTCCGAGAAGAGCCCCTCGCGTTCCAGGTGGTCGATGAGCCGGGTGCCGGGCGGCCAGGAGCGCAGGTGCTCGGCCATGGCGTCCAACCCGGTGGTCAGCAGCGGGCGGACGCAGCCCTCCTTGCTGGGGAAGTAGCGCCACAGGGTGCGGGTCGAGATACCGACGGCGTCGGCGATGTCGGCGCCGGTGGTCGCCGAGACGCCCTTCTCCGCGAACAGGCGGACCGCCGCCCGGGCGATCTGTTCGCGCACCAGCGCCCGGCGCTTCTCGCTCATGGGCGGACGGCCCCGCCCGTTCCGCTCGGACGTGGTCCCTTCCCCGCTCACCGGTGCCCTCATCATCCGCTTCCCCGTCGACGACAGGCCCAGGGTAGGGGGAGTGGGCCCGCTGGAGACGGCTGCTCCTTTCTGATGTCTGGTATGTCACGCGAGTTCGGTATAAGGATCCGATGATCATCGACAAGATCCTCCGTTTCCTTGGCCTCAGGACTTCCGCGCCCTTGGAGAAGGGCCCGGTCTGGGACGACCCCGAACTCGAACGCGTTCTCCCCGCCCTCGCCGCGGGCGACCTGGCCGCAGGTCTGGCCCTGTTGCGCGCCTCGGTGGACGACCCCGCCCTGCGCTCGGTCCGGGTCGAGGTCCTCAGCGACGCCGCCCTCCCCCGTATCGAGGCCCTCGCCGGCCTGGCCGCCGACGGGGACGCCGACGTCCTGCTGTGGCTGGGGTCCGCTCGGGTCCGTGCCGCCTGGGAGATCCGTGGCGCGTCCCGGGCTCGCTATGTGGGGGAGGAGCGCTTCCGGCGGTTCTGGGCCGCGCTGGAGGGGGCGGCCGAACCACTCATGCTCGCCGCCCGGCTGCGCCCGGAGGACCCCGAGCCGTGGAACTGCCTGCAGTGGTTCGGCCTCGGCATGCAGTTGCCCCGCGAGGACCTGGACCGCATGTGGATGGAGCTGTGCTCGCGCGACTCCCAGCACGTCTCCGGGCACTTCTCGCGCACCCAGGTGCTCTGCCCCAAGTGGCAGGGCAGCCACGAGGAGCTGTTCCGCTTCGCGCGCGACACCGTGGCCATGGCCGGCCCCGGCGACCCCCGGCTGGGCGTCCTGGCCGTCGCCCACTTCGAGAACCTCGGGGGAGAACTGGGGGACGTCGACATCCGTCCGGTCGACTTCGCCCGCCAGTACTACTCCGACCCGGACGTGGCCGCCGAACTCGCCCGGACGGCCGACCGCTGGTTGCAGGTCCCGACACAGCACCCGCTGGCGGGTATGCCCGCACACTACCTGGGCGCCTCCGCCTACTACGGCGGCGACGAGGGGCGGGCCCGGTTCCTGCTGTCGCGTGCCGGGGCCCGGGTCCCGGAGTGGTCGCCGTGGTCGCTGGAGTACCACGACGAGCGCGTCTCCTACCGGCGGGCCCGCCAGAGGCTCGGCCTGGCCCCGGCCGTGTAGTGAGGGGCGGCTGCCGGGGCGGCCTGGACAATATGTGTCCTCAAGGGACAAAATGTCGCTGAGCGACAATAAATCAGGTGCTGTTGTGGCGGGCACGCGCCCGCCGCCCGGCTGTCGGCAGGAAGGACGTCCCCCATGGACCTGGGACTGAAGGACAAGAAGGTCATCGTCACCGGAGGCGCCTCCGGTATCGGCCGCTCGGCCGCCCGCATGTTCGCCGAGGCGGGCGCGTCGGTGCTCGTCGCCGACCTCAACGAGTCCGCCACGCAGGAGACCGTCCGGGAGCTGGGGGCCACCGGTGCGACCGTCGCGTCCGTGGTCGGCGACCTCAGCGCCCCCGAGACCGTCCAGCGAGTCGTGGACAGCGCCCTGGTCGAGCTCGGCGGCATCGACGTCCTGGTCAACAACGCCGGGATCATGGACGACATGGCGGCCACCGCCGACGTCACCGACGCCTCCTGGGAGCGGCTGCTGCGCATCAACCTCACCGCGCCCTTCCTGCTCACCCGTGCCGTCCTGCCGCACATGAAGGAGAAGGGCGCCGGGTCGATCGTCTTCACCGCCTCCGAGGCGTCCCTGCGCGGCAGCGCCGCCGGAACCGCCTACACCGTGTCCAAGCACGCCGTCGTGGGCCTGGTGAAGTCGACCGCGGTCATGTACCGCGACGCGGGCATCCGGGTCAACGCCGTCGCCCCCGGCGGCACTGCCACCAACATCTACAACGACATGCAGATCAGCGAGAGCGAGGGCCCGGCCGTCGTTGGCAAGTACGGTGCCAACATCGGCCGCGTCGCCGAGTCCGACGAGCTCGCCTCGACACTGGTGTTCCTGGCCTCCGACGCCGCCAGCAACGTCAGCGGCACCATCCTGCCCGTGGACAACGGCTGGTCCGCGGTCTGACCCGCGCGAGCGCGGCCGGGGCGCGGTGGACACGGCAAGGCCCTCCGGAGCGGATGCTCCGGAGGGCCGGTACGCGTCTTCCACTACTGGGACTCGGTCGCGCTCAGGGCGTCCAGAACTGCCACCGGGTCGTGGAACCC
Source organism: Nocardiopsis sp. LOL_012 (assembly GCF_048060475.1). NCBI lineage: Bacteria > Bacillati > Actinomycetota > Actinomycetes > Streptosporangiales > Nocardiopsidaceae > Nocardiopsis > Nocardiopsis sp. LOL_012. The sequence continues at coordinate 252,168 of NZ_JBHMIV010000002.1, forward strand.
CATCAGGCGGTCGACCGCCTGGACAGCGTTCGGGCGGCTGAGTACTTCCACCGTCTCGGGGTCGCTGAGCAGCGCGACGGCCTTCTCGTCCTGAAGGAGTTCGCGTGCCTCGGGGGACAGGTCCCCGACCGTGTCACCCACGGGGTCCGCGGTGCTCCCGACCGTGTCGCCGACGGTGTCGGTCGCGGGGACCTCGCCGGTCGCGCCCTCCACGGTGTCCTGTACGGCCGTGTCCGGGGCGTTCTCCACCGGGTCGGTGGCGGTGGTGGGTGTCTCGGTGGCGGGGTCGGTGGCCGTCTCGGCGGGGACGGCTTCGGCCGCCTCGGTCGCGGGGACCTCGCCGGTCGCGCCCTCCACGGTGTCCTGTACGGCCGTGTCCGGGG